>JAUJLY010000007.1 GCA_030447145.1 Thermomicrobiales bacterium | reverse complement strand
CGATATTCTCGAGCAGATCGATCCCGACGACGCTACCGACATCTTCACCGAGGTTGAAAACTCCGACCCGAGCGCCGCCGGGACCATCATGATTGAGATGGACCCGGACGAGGCTGCTGAGATCCGGGACCTCATGGCCTACGGTGCCGATACTGCCGGCGGCATCATGACTCCAGCCTTTGTCGCGGTCTTCCCGGAGCTGCGTGCCGACGAGACTGTTACCGCGCTGCGCAAGGTCGCGGCAGAGGCAGAGACGATCAATTACGTCTACGTCGTTGACCGTGACGAGAGGCTGCTCGGGGTGCTCTCACTGCACAGCCTCGTACTGAGCCGCCCCGAGACTCCGGTTCGCGAGCTGATGGCCACCGATACCTGGTCCATCGCGGTTGATGAGGACCAGGAAGTTGCGGCGAGGATCATGACGGAACGGGACCTGCTGTCTCTTCCGGTAGTCGATCATGATGGCAGGCTCCTCGGTATTATCACCCACGACGATATTGCCGACATCATTGAGGAAGAAGCAACCGAGGACATTGAGCGGCTCGGTGGATCGCAGCCATTGGAAGTTCCTTACCTTCGCGCGAGCCCTTTCCTGCTCTTCCGCAAGCGCATCGTGTGGCTGCTCGTCCTGTTCGTGGCGCAGATTTTCACAGTATCAATCCAGGAACACTACGATGTCATTCTGCAGCAAGTGACACTCCTTGCCGTCTTCATCCCAATCCTGATCGGCACTGGCGGTAATGTTGGCTCCCAGACCGTTTCCACCATCATCCGCGCCATGGCCGTCGAGGAGGTCGGCCCCAGGCATGTCTTGCGAATCATTGGCAAGGAGGCCCTGACCGGTCTCTCCCTGGGCGTGGTGATGGGTTGCCTGATGTTCGGCCGTGCACTGCTGACGGGTGACGGCAGCACGGCGATCGCCCTTACGGTCGGCCTGACGATCATGGCCCTTACGACCTGGGCGGCAACCATTGGCGCAATCCTGCCAATCGCACTCAGCCGGTTGAAGGTCGACCCGGCGGTCGTCTCAGCCCCGTTCATTAGCAGTTTCGTTGACGGCACCGGGCTGATCATCTACTTCACCCTTGCGCAGTTCCTGCTCCAGCTTTGAGGCACGTTGCACGGGCAACGGGTCGAGTTGCAGTCGACCAATCAGGCACGATTCTGAACGCGTACCGGTTGCGATCCCTTGACTGCTCTGCATCCATGCAGCGTGAATCCTTTGCGTAGCGCACCGCCTGTATTTAGGCGCCTTAGGCGCCAGGGAGGGTATCCTCGCGGGGGTGCGTGACCCTGACTCCGTCGCTACGGCCACACCTGCCGAAGTGCTACGATTCATGGCACTGTGACTCTTGGTCACGGCTTCACCAATCCGCTTTCGTACCCCAAGGCCTCACAACCCATGATTTCCGACACTGTTGTCGCTATCGTCCCGGAAGAATCGCTTCCCGACCTGCTTACCCAGGTTCACCGGTCCGGTTTTGGTCAGAATGCCCGCGTCCTGCGGCCACGTCGCTCCCCCCTTCGGGAGCAGCTACGCCGTGCCGGTATCTCCATTGAGCAGGCCCCGGAACGCCTGGACATCGCCGCTTGCCTCCTCACAATCCTTGCAGCCGGGCGCAGTCCGGACGCGGCCGATCTCGCCCTGCGTCATGGTGCGTCCGCGACGTGGATCGTCACCCGCGCAGGCGCCTGGAACCTGGTTGACGACCGCATTGTGCCGGACGCAACGGGTCAGATAGTGGGGCAGGCGATCCCCGCGGCGGTCGCGGTGCTTCAGGAGGATCCCTCCGACGTGAGCGGGCCGATCTGATACATTCGGTAGTGAGGCGATGAGCCAAAAGGGTCGCATCATCTCTCTATTGCTGTCGGATTCACTGCGGGGCGCAGCGTGGCCATACCTACAACGGTTCTTCTCGTCTGGAACCAGGTTCTTTCCTCACTCCACGTGCTGCGCGACCGCACGGCACAAACCTGTGCGTTGACATCGCTCATCGTGACACTCATCGCCATCGCGACCGTCCCAGATATTTTTCCGGGACTTTGGGACTGGTTCTTCCTGCTCCTGATCGGTGCCCTGTCGATGGTGGCGATCATCACCTTCGTCGCCAGCCGCCAGGCCGTTCTGGCCCCCGCTGACCGGCAGCATCGCGTCACTGCTGCGTTCACCATCGGCGTTCTTGCCCTGATCCTCAACATTTTCTTCGGACTTTCATCGACGATCCTGCTCGGTATCGGCATGGTGATGCTGGCCCGACAGGCCGTTCGCGTCCGGCCGGGAACCTTCCCGTGGCTACTCTGCGCGACCCTCGTGATCCTCATCCCGTGGTGGGTCTGGTCTGCGCTGGATGCCTCGCATCCGGGTCTTTTCCTTCTGATCCCGCTTGCAGCCTTGGCCTGCCTAAGCGGCAGCCATATCCGTGAAGCCTATGCCAGGGAGGATGATGCGCCACGACCGCTCTCTACCCGTGGACATCGTCTCGGTGCGTGGATGGGGATGTTGCTGGGGGGCGTCCTCACCGTCATTGGTGGGCTTATCGGCTCTTCATCCTACGGGTGGATCTCGCTCGGAGGGATCGCAATGGCGGTGTCGGTCGCGATCGAGGCCGGGGTCTCCCGGCCGGAAGACCAGCCCGGTAAATATTCCGCCGCGATCTGTGATGGCGCTTTCGTCTTTGCCGGGCTCTGCTGGCTCATCAGCATTAACTGACCATGACAATCCTTGCAATCGATGCGGGAACAACCGCACTCAAGATTATGCGAGTCGACAGCGACCTTCGCATGGACTCGACAGACCGTATCCCTATCTCGGGTCTCGAAATCCATGCCTGGTTAGCGGCCATCCGCGAAAACCTGAAGACGCGTAAAGATAGCGAGCAGATCGACAAGATCTCCGTGACGGGGCAAATGCACGGGTTAATCACGTTGGAAGATCGGGGGTATGGCGAAGGTATCCCATGGACCGACCAGCGTGGCGCGTCCATGCTTCCGTCCCTGAACGATGCCTTGGGACCTGATGCGGCCAGCCGTATCGGCGGACCACTCGCCTCCGGATTCCAGGCCGTCTCCCTTGCCTGGATCAGAACGCACGACCCGGAGCACTGGAGACGCATACGCGGGGTCATGCTGCCGAAGGACGCCCTTGTCCACGCGCTGACCGGTCGACATGTCACCGACCCCAGCGACGCCGCCAGCACCGGCATGCTGGATGTCGCGACCTCAACATGGACATGGGATGTAGTAGACGCGGTCGGAATACCGCGCGACTGGCTGCCTGAGGTTGTGCCCTCTGGAACAGAGATCGGTCAGGTGACACCTAAGGTGGCCGAGGGGCTGGGATTGAAGCCGGACGTCCCCGTGATCGTCGCCGCTGGCGACGCACCGGTTGGCGCGTTCGGCGGGGGAGTCACCAAGCCCGGCCAGGCGCTCATCATGCTCAGCACAGGCGCCCAAATTATTCTTCCAACTGGCACATACAGGCCTGATCCCGCAGGACGTTGGTATACGTGGCCCTCAGCGATTTCCGGGAATGGGCAAGAATCCCCCTTCCTCCAGGTCGGAACGCTGCTCAATGCCGGTATCGCGACCACCTGGCTCCGCGACATCCTATCGTATTCGGATGACATCGCGCCCGAGCCAACTCGGCTGATTGTGCTGCCGCATCTGATCGGAGAGCGAACCCCGCACCGCGATCCGCTGGCTCGCGGTGCGATCCTCGGCATCACGCCCCAGACATCTCCGGGAGAGCTCTCTCGCGCAGTGCTGGAGGGCATCTCCTACGCGCTCCGCCACGCACTGGGTGAGATGTGCACTGAAAATCACATGCCGGAACTGATCCGCCTCGGCGGGGGCGGGGCGCAAAGCGATACCTGGCAAGGGATCATCGCGAACGTCCTTGGTATCCCAACAGAACGAATTGCGACGGCAGACCTCAGCGCCTTCGGTGCCGCAGCCATCGCCACAGGCAAAACGGCGCCCGCAGGGGTCAATCATCGCGTCACACCTGAGCCTGGTCTGGCCGACCGGTATCAGGAGCGTTACGAGATCTATCGTGCAGCAGTCCAGGCGGTTACTCCCGTCTCCCATCGACTTGCATTGCTGGGAAACCACCAGCCATGAGACCTGCGCCGGAGCATCCCGTCCCAGCATTCGTTCGCGGCAACCCCGGTCATAATCTCCTGCAACCGGTGATGCGCATCCGTAGTGAACAGGCCTCGATCGAGCGGATCATCCTGATCGACGAACCGGACCTGAGATTGACACTGCGCGATACCGGCCCGGAGGGGACACCGGTAGCAACTCTGGATCGCGACACAGCGCTGCACATTCTCTGGGCGTTGGACGATGAATCCGCATTGGTTCACATCGCGGAGCGAGAGATCCGGATTGCTCCGGGCGATACGATGCTCCTGCCCGCTGGCACACCATGGCGTGCATCACCCCGGATGATCCTCTGCGAAATTGCGGGTTCCAGGTTTGACGGACCCAGCGAGCCCGATCACTCCGGCATCATTGGCCCGACGCACGGTGAGGAAACCTTCCACGGCTACAACCGGCGGACAACATACCCGTCTCCTTACGGTCTTGAGATAGAGCGCTGGAAGATCACCCAACCGCTGTCGTTGCCAATTCCCCACTCTCCCTATGCCATCGTCGACCTGGTCGATCCGCTTGCCCTCATGTGGCTGGGCGGAACCGACCTCGTCGGTCGCGGCGAGTGCCGGGTCATTCCACCCTGCACCGGCGAGGTTACGCTCATACCGGACGGATTAGGGTATGCGTTGATTGTCCGGCACATCCCGCCTGGCTGATACATGCGACCCGGTGACTGACCGTCCATAGCTACTCCCACCCCGCGATGAGCTGCCTCGACCGAGTCAGCCCGCACGTGTCAGCCAGAGCCGCATAATGCCGTACCAAGAGGAAAGGAGCAGGCGCTTGTGCCTGCCCCTTTCTTCCGCATCATCCACTTCGCTTCAGGCGGCCCGTTTTCTTCGCGTACCATTCGCCCTTCTGGAACATCCATAGTCCCAGCGGCGGGAAGATACCGCCCATCACCAGCAGTGGCCAAACGTTACCCCACTGGCTGGTGAACGAAGCGCCCTCCAGCAGTGCAGCGCGTATACCGTTCAGCGCGTAGTAGACCGGAGAGATATTTGCCAGCGGCTGCATCCATCCCGGCAACACGTCGATGCTGTAGTAGATGCCGCTGATCAGCAACAACACCGCGGTGAAGATGCTTGTGACCTGCTGACCCTTCTCCGGCGACAGCAGTGGCATGACGGCCGCCACCATGCCAAACCCCACCAGCGAGATGCTACAGATCGCCAGGATCCCGAGGGCAGCCGCGTAGTTAGCATCCCCCAGTGACATGTCGAAGAAGAGCGAGATCGCGCCCAGCATAACGATCATCCGCACGATGCCGTAGAGCACAGCATAGATGCCCATACCGAGGAGTTGCGATGTGCGGCTCGCTGGCGACATGAACGTGTACTCAATCGTGCCCTCCCATCGCTCCCAGCTCACTGTCTCCGAGAGCAGGTCGAAGATCATCGACAGATAGCTCCAGAGCAGCGTGCCGATGAGCAGGAATGTGGTATTTATCGCGGCCTGCTCCGACGTCCCGCCAAAGCCGACGCCGATGAACCCGATCGTCAGCGCGTTCATTGTCGAGTAGACCAACCAGACGACCTCCCACCAGAAGTAGCGCTTGGTCAGGAAGTAGTTCCGCTGAGCATACCCCCAGATCGCGATCATCTCGCGCATCCAGCCTGGTTTGCTCAGCTCCGCATGGGTAATCTCCATCGTCTTTCCCTAGTCAGCTGCCGATGCATTCTCGACCGATTCTGAAGCGAACTCCGCCTCCTCCAGGGTTGTTCCGGTAGCCGCCATGAAGACATCCTCCAGGGAAGAGGTCCCGTACTTTTGCCGCAATCCGTCAGCGGTATCGATCGCAACCAGCTCGCCGTTCAGCAGGATACCGATCCGATCGCAAAGCTCCTCCGCCTCACCCATGTCATGGGTGCAGAGCAGGATCGATGAGTCGTGATCCTTGCGGATCGAGCGGATCAACGCCTGCACGTCCTTCTTCGAGCGCGGGTCTAAACCGGTAGTTGGCTCGTCGAGCAGCATCAGCATCGGGCTGGTGAGTAATGCTCGCGCCAGCGCGATCTTTTGCTGCATACCGCGCGACAGGTGCTCCATCGGCTCGCCGACTCGCTTGTAGTCGAATCCGATCTCGTCAAGGATCTGCTTGATGCGCGGTCGGCTCTCGCGATCGCTGACCCCGTAGAGTTTCGCGCCAAAGAGCAAGTTCTCCAGTGAGGACATCTTCTTGAAGAAGCTCGCCTCAACGCTGACGCGGTTAATGTAGCGCTGCACCTCTCGCGGGCGCTCGACCGCATTGATTCCGAACACCTCTACGATGCCGGCATCCGGAACGGTGAGCGTAGAGACAACTCGCACCAACGTGCTCTTGCCGGAGCCGTTCGGCCCCAGAATGCCGACCACCTCGCCCCGCGTCACGGAGAGCGAAACACCCTTGAGCGCGTACGAGTAGTCGTTGCGCTTTTTCTTGAACCGCTTCCCGACGTCATGGAGTTCCAGCGCGTATTGCGCTCGCTGGACCTGTATCAATGTCATGGCCATCCACTTTCTTTCATACCTGTTAGTCCTTGTGTCCAGTTCCCGTTATGGGCGAACGAGCCTTCGCTTCATCGTGTGATTCTCCAAACCTGTATCACGAGGGATGCACTACCGTGGCGCGCGTGCGAAGGGTGCACAAAAAACCCTTCGACTGGGCCCGTCGAAGGGAGGTGCATGCTCGTCAGTTGTGCATGTAGGTCAATCAGGCACGTCCGCGAGCATGGCACACTCCTCCCCCGGGAGACCCATGTTGGGGAATGCGGGGATATGGAGAGTCAGGAAAACCATGGTGCCGCTCACCTCGAGTAGAAACGCGAACTGCCCACACGCATGTGCATGAACTCTTCGCATCCTAGAGGCGCGATAGCCAGATGTCAATAGTTCGGCCGACCGTATCAAGGGCAGTTGTCATTCAGCCCGCCTGTGCGGTAGCGCCCGCCCGGCCGCTGCAGGTATGGAGCCATGTCCCCCCTCACAACGTCCAGGCCACTGCCTTTGCAATTGCAGCGAGGGTTTCAGCGACACCGACGCCCCGGATCGCCATAGCCGGAAACATTGGCCATGTCGCCTCGTTCAGGTCGTCATTGACCTCACAACTGTCTCGTGCTTCGGGCAGATCCGTCTTGTTGACCTGCAGCACGACCGGCAAGCGTGCGGCATCCCGGCCGTAATGCGTCAGATGCTCGTGCAACTCGACCACGCTCTCCCGATTGGCATTGGACTGATCCGGCGATGCATCCGCCACGAAGACGATCCCATCCGCCCCGCCCAGGATCGCCCGCCGTGTGCGCACGTAATCCTTCTGACCAGGCACCGTGTAGAGGTGAAAGCGAATCGCCCAGCCCCCGACCTCGACCTCCTCTACGGGCATGAAATCGAAGAAAAGCGTCCGCTCCTCTGCGGTATCGATCGAGCGCAGATCGCCACGGAGCTCTGCCGGCATCCGCGCGTGGACATTCACGAGGTTGGTGGTCTTTCCGCTCTGGCCCGGGCCGTAGTAGACGATCTTCGTGTCGATGCGGCGTTTGGCGACATTAATCGTCGCCATGACACTCCCCGAGCAGACCCTGCACCGGCGATTCGTCTGTCGTCCGGCGTGCAAGGATCCTGCCGATTGGTAAGGCATCTGGAACCTGCTGCAACACCGTGACAGCGTCGTCCGGGCGCACGACGAGCACAAACCCGATGCCCATGTTGAGCACCCGGTAGCACTCGGTTTTCGGCATCCCCGCTCGTTCAACAATGTGATCCAGGATCGGAGGTACGCTCCAGGATCGTGGATCGAGCACCGCTATGCAGTCCTCGGGGAGCGTGCGCGGGAGGTTGTCCACAAGCCCGCCACCGGTAATGTGCGCCATGCCACGGACCAGACCGGCATCCAGCAACGGCATGACCTCAGGCAGGTAGGAGCGATGTCCGGCGATGAGTGCCTCACCAAGAGAGATGCCTGTCTCAGCGAGAGGAACAGCCAGGACCCGGCGATCATGCTCGGGATCACCGGACAAACCTACGGCCTTCCGGGCGAGGCTGTAGCCATTGGTATGGAGCCCGGTACTCGGCAATCCGATGACCACATCGTTCTCGCGGATCCCGGCGCCATCGATGATACGGTCCTCCGTCACCGAGCCAACGATGAACCCCGCGAGGTCGTACTCTCCCTCGGCATACATATCGGGCATCTCGGCCGTCTCGCCGCCGAGCAGAGCGAGGTTATTCGCCCCGCAGGCATCAGTGATCCCGCCGACAACGGCCTCAACAGTGTCCGGGTCCAACTTGCCGGTAGCGAAGTAATCGAGGAAGAAGAGCGGGGTTGCCCCAAGCGCAAGGATATCGTTCACACAGTGGCTCACGATGTCCGCGCCGATCGTGGCGTGGACCTCACCACCGAGCGTGAAGGCAAGTCGGAGCTTCGTGCCGACCCCGTCCGCACTGGCGACAAGGATCTGGTTCGCCGGTCCATTTAGCCGCCAGGTACCGCCAAAGTGCCCGATTGGACCAGCGGATGCACCCAGCGTCGATTGGGCGCGCGCCTTCAGGCGATCGATTGCCTGCATCTTGGCGTCGATATCCACGCCTGCGTCCTTGTAGCTGATGGAGGTTGGCCGGTCCATGGACACCCTTCGTGGAATGAGACGACAAAAAACAGAACGGGGACCACTTGCGTGATCCCCGCCGCCTGTGGCGATCTCGTGTGGTCGCCCTAGTTTACAGAATTCGCCGTTACCTCGCCGGAGTGGTCAGACACGACGTTCACGTCATGCCCGTTCGGGTGTGTTCCGTCGAGCGTCACGTACGGGGTGAACTGCCCGAGCTCCCGCTCCGGCAGCCACCCCGTGAGGGTTGTGCCATTCTCGTCGAAGTCTCGCTCATCCACCCGGCCATTCGTGTGGAAGCGCTCGACCAGCTCCGACCGGTTGAAGGGGATGCGCGCCGTTACCGGAACGAACCCTTCTTCCTGCTCAAGAACCGTCTCGACGGCATTCAACAAACCTTCGATGTTTAGGCCAGTCTGTGCGGAGATGGCGATTGCATCGGAGGGGACCCCCATCTTCGGCGCTACTTCCCGCAACTCCGCTCGCTGCTCTTTGGTGAGACGGTCGACCTTGTTCATGGCGTAGATCACCGGGCGATCGTCAACGCCGAGCTCCTCAAGCGTCTCCTTGACCGTCTGGACCTGCTCCGTAGCGTTCGGATGGGTCACATCCACTACGTGGATCAACATCGACGCCTCGCTAATCTCCTCGAGCGTCGCGCGGAAGGCCGCGATGAGCTGCGTCGGCAGATTATTGATGAATCCCACCGTGTCGGTGAGCAGGACCTCGCGCCCGCTCGGCAGCGTGATACGCCGTGTCGTCGGATCAAGCGTCGCAAAGAGCTTGTCCTCAGCCAGCACACCAGCTCCGGTGATCTGGTTCATCAGCGTACTCTTGCCAGCGTTGGTGTAACCAACGAGCGAGACGATGGAGATCGGCGTGTCCTTGCGACGGGCGCGATAGAGCTCCCGATGCCGGTGCACCTGCTCCATCTGACCCTTGAGGAAGGCGATTCGCTTCTGCGCTTCACGGCGGTCCGCCTCAAGTTGCGTCTCACCAGGACCGCGCAGACCGACACCGCCCACACCTTGGCGCGAAAGGTGAGACCACATCCGTGTGAGGCGTGGCAGACGGTATTGCATCTGGGCAAGCTCGACCTGGAGACGACCCTCGTGCGTCTGTGCACGCCGTGCGAAGACGTCGAGGATCAATGCTGTCCGGTCGATTACCTTCATCTCGAGCGCCTGCTCAAGATTGCGTATCTGCGCTGGCGCGAGCTCGCCATCGACAAGCAGCAGATTGTAATCGAGATCCTCCTGGAGCCCCTTGATCTCTTCCAGCTTGCCCTTTCCCACATACGTTGCAGGATGGGGATGGCCGAGCTTCTGCGTTACCGAGCCCACGACCTCAACGTCAACCGTCTCGGCAAGACTCGCGAGTTCTTCCAGGGAATCAGACGCGGTCCACGCTTGTGATGGCGTTTCGACCGCGACAAGGAGAGCCCGTTCGGGTTCTCCAGCTGTGGATTGTGTATGAAGTTCAATGTCGAAGCTTATGACAGTTCCTTTCGGGCGGTGGAAGGAGCCCGATGCGCACGGTATTCAGATGCAATGCGCGCAGTGAATGGTGCGCGGGTCTGGAGGCACCCGCCACAAAGTAATTGATTAATAACAAGCACTATTTAGACCGCGAGACCAATCCAAATTTTATCGATCATGATCCACCTCCAGTTGTAGGGATGCTTTAGCGCAATTATACCACCTCTCCGGTTCCCTGATGGCAGTTCGAGCGCATCCCGCAATGCCTTCCCCTTCAATCGTTCACCTTCCCATTCGTACCGAGGGGCGCGATGCGTCAAGATGAGCGATGCACCACGTTCGACAAGCGTGTAGCAGTCGATGCGAATGGTGTACTCCTGATCGGCACGTTCTTCCGCGAGCGGCTCGATGGTATATGTGGCCCAGGCATGACCAGCCTCCATCACCGCCGGTCGCTCGCCAGCTACATCGCTCCCCAGCTCGATAACCGCATGCTCCTCAAAGTCCTGCAGGTCCCGTAATTCGTCCACGACACACTGTTGTGGGTCACCATGCTGATCGATCACGCTTTCGACCGTCACCAGGCTCCGGCCCGATCGCAGCTCGATGAAGTCGTACCCAGCCTCTGCAAACTCTTCAGCGATCGACCACATCCCAGGATCGATGGGCAGGGACCATCCGAACTCATCGCTACCGACCATGTCAGGACCTGGCACCGCAATGGCCGGGGTCGTTGGATCCACCGGCAGCAACTCCTCCAGTGGCAGAGGCGCACATGGCGCCGGTACCTCGAGGCACGTGAGCTAGGCATCCATCAGCGGCGATGTAACGTCCACGGATGGCACACACTTCCCAAGGTGCGCCAGCCGATACCGACGACGTATGCCCCGTGCTGACGTATCTCAAGTGTTCCCGAGAAGGTGCCCTGGTCCCCTGCCCCCGGAGACGCGATAGACGCCTGCAATGCCCTGGGAGACCGCCTGCTCGTCCGCCGAGAGGGAGTAATAGGGATCAGGTAGCAACGCGGTTGACGACGAGGTGGGCAAGCCCGCCACGAACGCCGCGGCATCGAGCACGCTGCCGAATTAGCTGATCCAGGATGAGTAAAACCCAGTTCCCTGGCCGATCCTGACTCCCTGGCTCGCCACATACAGTTGCGTCAACCCCGGGGCAATTTCCTCCGGCGCAGGGGGCCGAAGCTCGCCCGCTGCCGCCTGGACTGCCCCCTCGCGTACCCGGTAGAGGTGATGCACGCCTGTCCCATCGGCAGCGATGAGGTCGGCAACATTGTCACCATCGCCAATCAGCACTGCCTGCGGCGCGATCCCACCGGAGGAGAGAGACTGCAAGTCAACCAGCCAGTCATAGCTACCCGCAACCACCAGCCGATGTATGTCAGCATCCACAAAGTCAAACGTCTCCAGGGAGACGACCTCGATGACAGCTCGCTCACTCCGGGCCACGCTGCGGTAGGTATCTCCACTCTGGCTCCTCAGCCGTACTGTCGTGGCACCGACAATGGCCGGTTCGGCTTCTTCCGCGTCGGCACTTGAGGAGTAATCACCGAGCACCTGCAAGGCATCCGTGGCACCATCCTCGCCGGCGAAGAGATAGACACTGGTCTGGACGAGCGAGAGAATCTCACTACCGGCATGGGCCCGATCCTTAAGAAGCACCAGATTCAGCATATAGGACCGTACCAGACCTGTATCGATCACCATTCCCTCTACGGCGCTTATCTCCGCGTTCCGGGGCCGAGCGATCTGCTCGACCATCGCATTGCGATCGATGTAGCCACCGGTGAGGATCTGGTAGCCAGGCTCGGGAAGAGCATCGGCCGTCAAGGGAACGTTTGCGAGGTCAAGCACATCGCCCTGGGGATGGGCTGCGGCCATCTGCTCGAGCATCCCACCGGAGACCAGCGTCAACACCAGGCAGACGATGATGGGGAATCTCCTCGTCATGCAGCATCCTCCCTGGTTGCCACTATCACGCGGCCCGTATCCGCCGGCATTCGCCGCCGCAAGACCATGATCGCGAGCCCGACAGCGATCAGACCGAAACTCAGCCAATAGGCAGCGGGCCACGGACCGATATAGAGGCTGTCCGTGCGAATGCGCTCGATGAAGAACCGGACAACGCCGTATCCGATTAGGTAGAGCCCGATCACATCCCCGTTCCGGAACCACCTCAGGCGCGGGCCGTTCACCACCAGCCACGAAAGGAGGATCGCATTCACGAGGTTGAAGATCGACTCGTAGAGAAAGGTTGGGTGGAATGTCGCAAATGCCTCGTACGCGGAGGGCCTCCGTGCCGGGTCGATCGTCACGGCCCACGGGAGGTCGGTCGGCGTTCCGAACGCTTCCTGGTTGGCCCAGTTTCCCCACCGGCCAAGTGCCTGCCCAAGGGCAACGCCAGGTGCGATGATATCCAGCCAGGTAAAGAGCGGCTCGCGGTATCTCCGGCAGAGCCACCAGACAGTGAGCGCACCAGCGATGACCGCACCGTGAATCGTGAGCCCGCCACCGCGAATGTTCGCCGCGCCGACGAGGTCGTCCTTGAACCGGTCCCATTCGAGTAGCACGTAATAGAGGCGGGCGCCGGCGATGCCGAGAAAGACGACCCATGGCGCGATATCAAAAATGAATTCCTGGTCGAGGCCGCGCTTACCCGCGAGCCAGTGGGCGAGTGCGACCGCGCCGAAGATCCCCGAGAGGATGAAGACTGCGTACCAGCGAATCTCCAGCGGACCAAGAGCGATCGCGACGGGATCATGAAGACTGGGCATTTACCTGTCCTGCCAAACGGCCACAGCGAGTTGCGGATAAGATCATCCGGCGTAGCCGACATGATGACACGTGCACATCAGGCGTGTAGCTGCAGGAAGTCCTCGACGCGCTCCCGGGTGGGGAGACCGTCCATCGCGCCCGGCTGCGTCGTTGCCAGCGCCCCGGCCGCCATTGCGAAGCGGAGATCGTCCATATCGGCGCCCGCCCAGTTCTTGGCGAGCATGCGGGAGACAAAGGCAGCAGTGAAGGCATCCCCCGCTCCAGTCGGCTCGATTGCCTCGACCGGAAAGACATCGAGTTGCACGAGATCCCCGGAAGTCCGAAGTGCCGCACCAAGTCCGCCATCTGTAATCACGGCGATCTCGGGGTCGAACCTGTCCAGCGCCGCTGACGCCTCCCGGATCGACGTTGCTCCCCAAAGTTCCCGGGCGTCGTCCACGCTGAGCTTCACCACGGTTGCTGAAGACACGAGGGCTGCCGCGATGATACGAAGTTCGTCCAGTGGAACACCGAGACCGGGGCGGATGTTGAGGTCGGCAACCACCGGCACGCCGAGATCCAGCGCATGGCGAAGCGTACTGAGGATGGCCGATTTCGACGGCTCTGCACACATTGCGACAGAGCCGACAACGATCGCCGCGGCTCCAGCCAGCGACTCGCGACCGACGTCGTCCGGCGACAGCAACGCGTCAGCATTGCGGTGAATCCGAAACCGCCCGTTGCCGCGTGCGTCTGACCATGCGAAGGCCACGGTGGTTGGCACACCATCCGCGATGCGGATGGTCGAAACGTCGACGCCCTCACGGCTGAGGCGAGATCGAAGTCTCTCCCCAAAGGGATCATCGCCAAGGACTGTCCGCATCTGGGACGACACCCCGAGGCGGGCAAGCGCCACGGCCACATTCGCCGGGGCACCGCCCTCGCGAATCTGCAACTCATTTGCGACGGTGAGGTCTGCGTTTCCAGGCGCAATGAGGTCGACGAGACACTCGCCAATCGCGATGACCGGCCCCGTCACCCCTAGCTTGCCCGGACCTGGTTGATCGCGGTGATACTGCCCGTATCGCGGCGTACCTCCACGACATCCCGCAGGTTCTCGAGACGATGCATGATGCGGCTGAGCTGCTCGACGCTCTCGACCTCGACGGTCAGCAGCAGCGTCACGCTGCGGTCGTCGTGGGTCTGCGTCAGCATCGAGAGGATGTTGACCCGTTCATCCGAGAGCAGCGTACTGACGTCCTTCAGGAGGCCGACCCGGTCCAAGGCAATCAGCCGCACGGGAACGGGATGCGTCTCATGCACCTGGCCGCCCCAAGAGACCGGAACCAGCCGCTCGGGGTCGGAGATATTGACGATATTGGTGCAATCTGCCCGGTGGTAGACCACTCCCCGCCCACGCGTGGTGTATCCAACGATCTCATCACCCGGTACAGGCCTGCAGCAGTTGGCCTGGATGGTGAGCAAGTTGCCCGCGCCCATCACCTCGACACGCGCAGGCGTGGTTGGGGCCCGGATTACCGGGGTCGTGGGAAAGACATCCTTGGGTGTCTCATCCAGCTTGGTGGCGATGGCCTGCGCGGTGACAGCTCCATACCCGATCGCCGCGAGGAAATCGTCCAGCTTCGTGTACTGAGGGAAGCGCGCCAGCACGTCATCGGGCTTCATATCAAGGGCCAGCCGGCGAAGCTCCCGGTCCAGCGTCTCCGTGCCCTGCGCAATGTTCTCGTCACGCTCCTGGCGGCGGAACCACTGACGGATCTTTTCGCGGGCGCTCGCCGTGTGGACGTAGCCCGAGTTCGCCTGTAACCAGTCGCGTCGGGGACCGTTTACCGTCTTGCTGGTCTTGATCTTCACGACCTGGGCGTTCTGGAGCTTGTAGTCGAGCGGCACCATCTGCCCGTTGACCGTAGCACCGACGCACTGGTGACCGATCTGGGTGTGGATGCGATAGGCGAAATCGACCGGGGTCGCACCGTTCGGCAACTCAATGATGTCGCCCGCCGGGGTGAAGCAATAGACCTGGTCCTGGAAGACATCGGACTTGAGCGACTCGACGAACTCCTCGGCGTCCGCCACATCGTCCCGCCAGTCCATCAACTGGCGCAGCCAGGCAATCTTGGCCTCAAGCCGCTGATCGCCCTTGCCGCCTTCCTTGTATCGCCAGTGTGCGGCGATGCCGTACTCGGCGACCTGATTCATCTCCCGGGTGCGAATCTGGATCTCCACCGGATGCGCATCCGGCCCGATCACCGCCGTATGGAGGCTTTGATACATGCTCTCCTTCGGGGTCGCAATGTAATCGTCGATCTCTCCGGGCAGCGGGTGCCATCGGCCATGCACGATACCGAGCACGCTGTAGCAATCCTGCAC
The DNA here is from genome assembly GCA_030447145.1 of Thermomicrobiales bacterium. Taxonomy (GTDB): domain Bacteria; phylum Chloroflexota; class Chloroflexia; order Thermomicrobiales; family UBA6265; genus UBA6265. Next base: position 6,974 of record JAUJLY010000007.1, on the reverse strand, counting down.
CGTCTCAACGAGGATCCGGACGCCGATCACATCGTAGATTTCATCGAAAGGTCGGGCCTTGCGGTTCATCTTGCGATAGATCGAATAGATGTGCTTCTTCCGCCCGAGCATCTCCGCCTTGATCCCGGCCTGGTCGAGCAATGCCTGCAGCTGAACCGTGATCGCGTTCAGGTAGCTGGTCGAGTCCTCGACCCGTTTCTCCAGCTCGCTCGCGATCGCCTGATGCTGCTCGGGCATGAGATAGCGAAAAGCCAAATCCTCGAGTTCGGATTTGACCTGCCAGATGCCCAATCGGTTCGCGAGGGGCGCATAGATTTCCATGGTTTGCTGGGAGATACGGATTTGTTTGTGGCGGGGCATCGCGCCGAGCGTACGCATGTTATGCAGGCGGTCGGCAAGCTTGATGAGCACAACCCCGATATCGTCCACCATGGCGAGGAACATCTTGCGCAGGCTCTCGGCCTGTTGTTCCTTCTCGCGAGCGACTCGCTCCCGTCCGTCGTCGCTATCTGGCGTCCAGGGAATCTTGCCGAGCTTGGTGGCGCCTTCTACCAGGCGGGCCACCCGCTCCCCGTAGTGCTCCGCGATCTGTTCGAATGTGACCGGGGTGTCCTCGATCGCATCATGCAAGAGACCGGCCGCAAGCGTGTCCGTGTCGAGATGCATGCGTGCCAGGATGGAAGCGACCTCAACGGGATGAACGATGTAGGGTTCACCGGATTTACGAGCCATGCCCTGATGAGCGCTATAGGCCGTCAGGAAGGCCCGCGCAACCGTACGCGTGTTCGGGGTGTGCTGGTTCCCCTCAATGGCCCCGCTGAGGTTTTCGAGCGCGGCAAGGACCTCGGGCTCGAAATGGCCGGCCAATACCTCCTGGCACGAACGAGCCTCATCCAGTGTGTCATGAGAGATAAGTTGCTCGACACACTCCAGCAGCGTCGACTGCTCTGGAAGTGTGGTGATCGCCGTCATAACGTCCGCTCCGCCGGAGTGCGTGCGACACCACGGTCCATCCATCAATATCACAACGGGGGAAGAACTCACGGCACCCCAGCCACCCACAGGTACTATTGCTTGGGAAGTGTAAGCACGACGTGATATCCCGTCAATTCAATACAGAAGGGAACAGGCGATGACTCCCGTTAAATCAGTCCTCCTGCCGCAACGAGCACAACAATTGGACGTGGATGAACCGGTGGGATTCTGGATGATGTCCAGCGCGGTCGCTGTCGAGGCGGACATGTAGACGACAACGCACGAGCGGCACTTGTCCTGCAGCCCACATATCTACGTTGTCACCTTGGGCGTAACCTGCGTCCTGCTGGGTGCGTTGAAGCTATAGACGCGGATTGCCGATGCAGTGGCTCCGGACGTTTTGCCGTCCTTCATCGAGCCCGCAGCCACTCCTCAGGAGCGTAGTCTTGACTTTACAGCCATCTTCGCTCAACTCGCTGGACCTCCAGCCCTCCGCTTTGCCCCACCCCGTCCAGGATGGGCTGCGTTTGCCCCTCCATCCCACACGGTTGGTTGGCAGGGAGCACGAGGTCGCCAACGCCAGTGAACTCCTGGGCCGATCGCCTGTTCGCCTGCTTACGCTCACTGGCCCAGGCGGCGTTGGCAAGACGCGATTGGCCCTCGAGGTAGCAGCGGAACTGGTGGACGCGTTTGCGGACGGTGTGGCGTTTGTGAATCTCGCCCCAATCCATGACCTCGCTCTCGTCGTGCCAACGGTGGCCCAGGTGCTTGGGGTTCGGGGCGGCGGGAGCGAAGCACCCGCCTCAACGCTGATAGAACACCTCCGTGGGCGGAGGATGCTGCTGATCCTGGACAACTTCGAGCAGGTGGTCGAGGCGGCACCAATCGTTGCCGGCATCCTGGCGAGTTGTCCCGATCTGAAGGTGCTGGCGACGAGCCGCGTAGCACTCAACATCCGCGCGGAGCATGTGTTTCCCGTGGCTCCATTGGCGCTGGTCGATCCTGTTCGACGAACCGCAGGACTTGTACCCGACGCATCCCCCGCGGTGACCCTCTTCGTCGAGCGATCGCGCGCAGTCCGCCCCAACTTCGCGCTCACCACGAAGAACGCCTCAGCTGTGGCCGAAATCTGTGCTCGTGTAGATGGTCTGCCCCTTGCCATCGAGTTAGCCGCTGCCGGTATCAGAATCCTCCCACCCGAAGCCCTGCTGGCGCGGCTTCATTCCCGGATGGATCTGTTTGCCAGCGGGCCCCGCGACCTGCCGGCCCGCCATCGGACGATGCGCGATGCCATCGCATGGAGCTACGACCTCCTTGACCAGAATGAGCAGGCTCTGTTCCGGCGGCTGTCGATCTTCGCCGGTGGGTTTTCCCTTGACGCGGCTGAGACCGTTGCAAGTGCCGGTGTAGAGATGGCACCAGGTCCCTCCACCTTCAATGTCGTTGCTTCACTGGTGACCCAGAACCTGGTGATCCAGGACTCCGTTGCAGGCCAGGCTCGTTTCCGGATGCTCGAAACAATCCGGGAATTTGGTCTCGAACGCCTTGACGCAGCAGGAGAAACCTCCCTGGTCCGCCACCGAGCCACGACCTGGTGCGTTATGCTCGCTGAGGAAGCCGAGCAGGAGTTGATCCGGGGAGAACAAGCAAAGTGGCTGGACCGTCTTGAGGCCGAGCAGGACAACATGCGTGAGGCCCTCGAATGGTCGCTCACCTGCGGGCAGGCGGAGACAGGTCTTCGTCTGGCCGCTGCGCTCTGGCGCTACTGGTCAGCACGCGGCAATCTGCGGGAAGGGTACAGCTGGCTGGAATGCGCATTGGCCAGGGGAAGTGACGCATCAGCCACTCAACGGGGGAAAGCCCTTCATCACCTTGGCAACCTCGCGATTGACCTTGGAGACTATGCGGCCGCCCGTAACCATTACGAGCAAAGCCTCATTATTCGGCAGAACAACGGTGGGCCATCAGAGATTGCCGAACCGCTGAATGGTCTCGGCCTGCTCACGTTCTATCGGGGGACTATGCCTCTGCCCAACGATTCCATGAGGAGAGCTTGAATCTCCGCCGTGCTTCCGGTGATGCCCATGGGCTGAGCAACTCACTGGTCAACCTGGGCGATGTTGCGGCCGCCCAGGGTGACTATGAGCGGGCCGAAACCCTGTATGAGGAGGCGCTGGCGGTTCGACGACAGATGGGCAACGCCAATGGAATTGCTTACTGTCTCTTCAATCTCGGAGATGTTGCGTGGGGGCAGGGGAAATACACGGAGGCGCGGCGCGGGCTTGAAGAGAGCCTCGCGCTGTTCCGTGAGGTCGGTGACCGGCTTGGTATGGGCTACGCGCTACACAGCCTCGCTCGCGTAGCCCATGCCGAAGGGAATGATCGGCAGGCTGCCGTTTTCTTGGGTGAGGCGCTTCCACTCCGGCAGGAACTGGGCGACAGACGGGGGGTCATCGAGTGTGTGGAAGGGCTGGCATCGGTAGCAAGTACGCACGACCCAGCATTGGCAGTGTCCCTCTATGCTGCAGCAAATGCCCTGCGTACGGGATTCAACACCCCTCTTCGTCCCACCGATCACGGCGTTCAAGAGCAGGAGTTGGCCGCCATCCGCGCCCGCCTGGGTAGGGGGGCCTTCGATGAGGCATGGGCAACTGGCTTGCCTCTCTCACTGGAGGAGGCAATTGCCGAAGCGTCAGGTATTGCCGTGAGGAGCGGAGCGGATCGAGAGTCGCTCCCGGCCGGGCTCAGCAACCGGGAGGGCGAGGTGCTGCGGCTGGTAGCAACGGGTCTCACGAACGCGCAGATCGCCGAGGCGCTCTACCTCAGTCCGCACACGATCAACGCTCACCTCAACCGGATATACCACAAGCTTGGTGTCACCTCGCGCAGTGCCGCCACCCGGTTCGCCCTCGATCACGGCATCGCCTGACATCGTTTCATGGCAGCTGTTAAGATGGGCTACTGCTGACAAACATGGATATTGCCTCTCTCCGTACCCAAGGCGCGCGCTCTTCCTGTGCAGCCTTCATCACAAGCCACATGCAATTAATAACGATGATTAATCAATTCCCGCGATGGAGAGGAACGCCAACCTCCATAGGATGAAGGAACGGGAGATGTGGTGGGTGCCACGCCAGGTTCCAGATTCCGACTGTGATAGCACGGGAGGTTGTCGTGAAAAAGTGGTTTCTACAGCGTAGTTCTGGTGCATTGATGTTCGCCCCAAAACGGACACTGGATGTGAGCTTGTGGCGATGGGCCATCGTGGTGGGCTTCGCGCTTGGTCTTGCATTGGCGTTTGGCTCTGCCGAGCACACTGGGGCACAAAGGGATTATGGCAGCTGCTATTCGTATGCCACGCAGGAGGCTGCTCAGGCGGCACTCAACAGCACCAGTGATCCCATCGTGATGGACATCCTGGATCACAACGACGACGGCATTGCCTGCGACAATTTCGACTTTGCCGCTGGTCAATACATCGACGACGGCGATGCGGTGATGGTCGTGGTCTGCGATGAGTCGAACGGGATCCTGGTGGAAGTCGAGGAGTGGATTGCCGACGGCTCCCTGCATTTCCCGTCCCACCGAGCGAGCGACGCCGAGATTGCAGCCGGTGCATGCGCGGTGACGGCTCCGGTCAAGACACCCCCTGCCGAAGTCCCCGCTAGCGGAACCACGACCGCTGTGTCGCTGCCCAACACCGGAACAGGAGCGAGCGATTCCGCACCATCGTGGCCAGCCGCTCTTCTTCTTGCTCTGTGTACAGCCACGGCAGCCAGGTCAACTCGTCGACGACGATAGGCGAAAGCGGGAAACACGAAGAACGGATACCTGGGGTGAGTGTCTCAGGTACCCGTTCTCTCCCTGGGTGTCGATACCATCATTGTCGTCCCGAAGGGTGAAGAGAAAGACAACTGGCAAGAGTTCGGAGCCAACCAGTCCATTTGCCGATCGCGTCGTGTCAACACCTGGCGTGGGAGCGGGGGCACGTGTGAAGCAGACGCGGCCCATAGTGGGCCGCGTCTGCAGGTGGCGAGGATCAGCCCTCGGGCGTGGCGCCCGGGGCGGCCATGTCCCCGACAAGGTACTGATCGAACCAGGCGAGCATGTCCTGCCAGGCAGCAAGGGCCTGTTCCTCGTTGTATCGCTGGCTCGTATCGTTGTGAAAGGCGTGCTGTGTATCCGGATAGACGTTGATCTCGTAGGTGACACCCGCTTCCTCCAGCGCCGCCTCCAGTTCATCGCGTCCTTCATTGGCGAAGTCGTCCGGGTCGTCAGAGTAGATGCCCAGCACGGCTGCCTGGATGTTCGGCACCTCTTCCAGCGGAGGTGGCGGTCCATACCACGCCACCGCGGCATCCAGCTCTTCAATCTGCGTTGCCGCTCGCCAGGTGATGCCGCCACCGAAGCAGAAACCGGTCATGCCGATGCGCGACATGTCGGCCTCGCCGCTGACCTCATAGTGGTCGATCGCCGCCTGGAAGTCCGCGACATGCCGGCTCATGTCGCCCTCAGTGAGGATTGCCGGGATCTCGGACGGGTCTGCCACGGCATCGGTTCCGCCCTGCCTGCTGAGGAGATCCACTGCGCAGGCGAGGTATCCCTCGACGGCAAGCCGCCGCGCCACGTCGCGGATATGCTCGGTGAGACCCCGGTTCTCGTGGCAGACCAGCACCAGCGGCAACTTCTCGCCCAGCTGCTCCGCGGGAACAGCCTGGTAGGCCTGGGACTGGCTCTTCATCCGCTCCGGCAAAGGTGACGTCGGCAGCCAGGATACGTGCGTCATTCTCGGCAACGGAGAGCGGGCTCTGCGGACCGTTCGGAGGAGGCGGTGTCGCCCCCTGAGCTCCAGCGGCCTGCACGCCGAGGGAAGTAAGCACGGTTGCCGTGGCAGCGATGCTGCCCGTGATGTGCAGCACACGACCGATCATGTCGCGCCTGGAGAGCAGCCCGTCCTCATAGTCCTCCACGAACTCGTGAACCAGGTACCGTTGCATGGGGTTGAGTTGCTCGAGTGGTGACATCCGTCCCTCCTCTTTTGGGGCATCACACCATCAGCCCAGCTGCCGATGAACTCCCGACGTCATCGCACCGTCGTAATGGGAACGCCAACCGAACCGCAAATCCAGGCGATGTGCTGATTGCCATGGTGTGGAAACGTGATCCTTCGTGCCGGTACGGTGAGAGTGGATTCCAGACTGCCAGCAAACAGGTCGTATGTCAAGCGGAGATGGACAGGTGTCGCTAGACCCACAAACGGCTTCGGATTACTAGCCTATCACCGGTTGAGCAGCCAGGCAGCGTCAACCAGGGCCACAAATGCCCAGAAGCCGATGATCAGTGTGGGCTTCCGCAGAAAGCAGCGGCTGCGCGTCAACCCGAGGCGGAGGGCGCGGCCGTAGAACCAGATGGCGATGATCGCCACGAGCAACACGAACAGGGGTGGAGTGAGCACCCAGGCGATCAGGCCGGTCGTGCCCATCTTGCAGAACGTGAACGCCACCTGCTCGTACTTCTCGGCGGAACTCAGCCCGGTATGGCCGCTTGGCACATCTGCTGCCGCAGTGACAGGCAGACGACGTTCCATGCCGCTCATCGACGAACCCCTTTCCGCCCGTTGAGCTGGATAAGCTGTCCTGCCGGGACGTGCCCCTCGGCGGTCTTGCGCCGTAGATCGCCAAAGAGCTGGCGCGCGCAGAACGGTACGCGCACGAGATTCGCGTCGCCATCCGTTGAGCCGACATGGACGCAGCACTGCTGCAGGCGCTCAACATTCAGGGTCCATGCATCCATGAATGACTTGACCGTGAGCCGTTTCAGGCGCTTCGCCACGAGCTCGCCGGGCCGCTCGCGCCCGAGGAGGCGGCTACCGAACGTCTTGATGAATTCGCCCAGGCCGAGGTCGCAGCTCTCGCAGAGATTGAGCACGTAGTCGACAAGTTCAGGGCGGGTGATCGTCGTCGTCTCGCTCATCATGCCCAGCAGCGCCGCCTCCATCT
>JAUJLY010000127.1 GCA_030447145.1 Thermomicrobiales bacterium | reverse complement strand
GAGGACTTTACTGTCTCGGTGACATAGGATGCATGTTACCTCAATGTTGTGCACCTCGGTTTATGCATCGATTTATGGTTGTTTTGTTCGTCTGCATCGGGAGAGGGTAGTGATTCGTCGGGCGGGGGATCTGAAGCCGCTATGATGTATGTATGGAGGACCTCCCAGCCCTCACATCTCGCGACTGGAGGACAAGCGTGATTTCCGAATCAGGCAAACGAGGTAGCGTGCGGTGACCGGAAGCCAGGCCCATGCACGCGGAGACGTTCTGCGCGCCTATCTCGTGCTCCCACACGCTGTCCCGATCATGGCAGTGCTGGCCGCCACGACGGCCTTCGCCCTTGTCTCGGCTGGAGGATGGCCCGGTGTGGTGAATCTGGTTTGCCTTCTTGGAGCGATGCTCGGAGGTCAGCTTGCGGTGGGAGCGGTCAACGAGCTCGTCGACGTGGAACTGGACCGGCTCTCGAAGCCGTACAAGCCGATCCCCGCCGGACTTGTCTCCCACCGGGGTGCGAAGGCGATCGTGCTGGTGGGACTGCTGCTGATGGCGGCGTTCAGCGCCCGGTTCTCTATTGAAGCTTTCGTGCTCTGTGCGCTGGGGAATGGTACCGGGATCGCGTACAGCATTTGGTTCAAGCGGACGGTCTGGTCCTGGATACCCTACATCGTCGCAGGTCCGCTCATCCCGATCTGGGTGTGGACAGCGCTGGATGCCGTTCCAATCCGCATGTTGGCAATCTATCCACTCGCTGTGCCGGCAGTGATTGCGCTGCAGCTTGCCCAATCCATGCCGGATATTGCCTCGGATCGGGAGGCGGGTGTGCGAACGCTCGCCGTGGAGTTAGGCAGCCAATGGGCTCCTCGTGTCGCCTGGAGCTGCGTGTTGCTTCCCTTGACGATTGCTGCATCCGCGACCACATGGGTAGCCGAACGTCCGGAGTGGATATGGGTCTCGTGCCTGATCTCTGGCGCCCTGTTAGCAAGTAACGTTGTCATCTGGTGCCGTAATCCCCATCAGGGCGTGATGACCGCGTTTCCGTTGATCGCGGCCGCCGTGGTCGTTCTCGGTGTCGGCTGGACCCTGGGGATTGTCACTCTGTAGCTCCTTCCGCTTCCCGGCGGGCTGCTTCCGCCTCCCGCTGGTTCTGCTCGCCAGCTTCGCGTCGGGCTGCTTCCCACTCTTCCCTGAATGGTCGTAGGCGATCCAGGAGAATGTCCCTGACTGCAACGTTGTGAAACCATTGATGGTCCGCCGGTACCAGATACCAGGGGATATCCGGCGAGGCACATGCATTGAGTGTCGTCTCGTACGCTTGCATGAATTCGTCCCACTGTGCCCGGTCCTCCCAATCGCTGCCGGATATCTTCCACGCACTTCGGATGTCGTTCTGCCGTTCCTCCAGGCGTTGCTCCTGCACGTCCTTGCCGATGTTGAGGAATATCTTGACAATGATCGTCCCGGATTCATCGAGGATCCGCTCGAAGGCGTTGATGTGTTCGTGCCGTTTGTGGATGTCCGATTCCGGAAGCTCCCCCTCGACTCGTGGCCGAATGGCTTGCTCATAATAGGAGCGGTCAAAGACGACTGCCTCACCAAACATGGGTAACGCGGCATCTGCTCGCCACAGGAAATGGTGCTTCGCCTCCTCGCCGGCAGGCGACTTGAAGCCCTTTACCCGAAATGCCTGTGGGTTCATCTTTCCAAAGACATTCTCGATCGTGACGTCTTTTCCGGCGGCGTCCATGCCTTGCAGGATGACGAGGAGAGCGTGGGTCTCCGCAGCCATCATGAGGTCATGAAGCTCGCGCAGCTCAGACTGGATTGACCTCAGCTGTGTGTCGGCCTCTTTCTCGGTGACTCCTCCGTTGTCGGCTGAATCGCTTTCGGTAAATGCCACATAGCGTTCGCCCGTGATCTTGATGACTGCGTCCAATGCTGTTCTCCGTGTACGAGTGGGCTCCGGCAAGGGGCTTGGTGGCGCCTACGTCGGGAAGGACCGGGTGAAATAGACACAGGTATGCAGAACGCACCAAGCGTGCCTGAAGCCAGAAAAAAGGGCGGGCGCCTCTTCGCGCCCGCCCGTTCATCGACTTTTTATGGATGGTGTCTATTCCTGACCGACAGCGTCCTTCGCGTCTTCAACCGTTTCCAGGGTCTGCTCGACGGCATCTTCCATTACAGCCATGCCCCGGCGAACGGCATCCTCCACGAGTTGAAGCTGCCGGAGCACGAAGACGTCAAGCTCGCCGCGGGTTCGCTGCTGTTCCTCCTCAGCCTGGCGAAGAATCTCCTCCCCTCGCTGCCTCGCTTCCGCGATGATGACGTTCTGGGAGACCATATTCTCGGCACGCTCACGGGCGCCCTGGACGATACGGCTGGCCTCATCCTGCGCTTCGCCAATGACTCGCTCACGCTCCTTGATCACCCGCTGGGCCTGCTTGATCTCGTTTGGTAGAGCGACACGGAGCTGGTCAACAAGCGCAAGGAAATCCTCCTCCTCGACCATGACGCGTCGGCTCATGGGCACGCGTTTTCCAAGGCTGACCAATTCCTCGAGTTGGTCGACCAGATAAAGGATGTCGGCCGCACTGTCCGACGGGTATTGGGTTCCACCTCGGTCATTCATCGCAGGGTCCTTCGTCGCTCAGAACGCGTGCCATTGCCAACGACATCGCTCGTACTCTCAGACGCCGGTGAGAGCGGTCGCAGGCAGCCTCCGCTGTGATCGAACCGTATATGAACCCTGTTCAAATCGCACTCGCCGTTAGAACGGGAGATGTGTTGACTTGCCCGGTACGCTGGTGCAAGGCTCGTCCCACGTTCGAGGGAACCAGGCCATCCAGCGAACCGCCAAGCATTGCCACCTCACGGATGAAACTGGAGCTGATGAACGAGTAGCGGGATGCCGTCATGAGGGAGACGACCTCGACTTCCGGCGCAAGGTGCTCGTTCATGTGTGCGTACTGGAACTCGTACTCGAAGTCGGACACCGCACGCAGGCCGCGCACAATCGTGGTCGCTCCCTTCGTGCGCGCGTACTCTACGGCGAGACCGGAAAAGCTGTCAACGATGATTCGGTTTGCAAAAGGCTTCTGGCAATCAGCAATGGCCTCCCGGGCAAGCGTGATCCGTTCCGGGATTGGGAACATCGCCGACGGTTTGTTCGATCCCTCGTAGATCGCGATGACAAGTGTCTCGAACAACCGGGCAGCGCGAAGTGCCACATCCAGATGCCCGTGTGTTAGTGGATCAAAGCTTCCCGGATAGATTGCGATCGTCATCGGGTCTCCTCTACACCGGAACTATCCGGTCTCCCTTCGGTAGCATCCACTGCCTCATAGATGGAGAAGCATGTATCACCATGACAACGGTGCCGGAGAGCTTCGAGCGAGCCGACCTGATCCGGCGGAGTGACACGAGGCGAATGTCCAAGTACTACGATTGTCCCTGATTGTACCAATTGGGATTCTGCAAGCTTTTCCAGCGTGGAGATGATCTCCGGGTCTGCATAGGGCGGGTCCATGACGATTAGGTCATAGGTCCGGTTGGCACGCTGGATGAACGTGGCGACGGACATCTGGTGCACGTGACCCGCATGGTCGAACCCGGATGTCCGGAGGTTGTCACGGATAACCGCGCACGGCTCTCGGCCCATGTCCACGAAGTCCGCATGGGCGACTCCGCGCGAGAGGGCCTCGATGCCGATGGCCCCCGTTCCTGCATAGAGATCCAGCACACTGTCGGGATCGACGCCAAGGGAGGCGAGGGAGTTGAAGACCGCACCCTTAATCTTGTCGGTCATCGGCCGGGTCTCGTGCGATGGCGGTCCCTTCAGCCTGCGGCCGCGCGCCGACCCCGATATGATGCGCATGTCGTCTGTTCCCCAATCCCCGGTCAAAACGATGTTGCATCGATGCTACAGGGTTTGCCCGGAATGGCGCCACTCCTAGCCGCCCGTACACCCTTGCAGAGCATCCTAAGGGAAAACAGCTGGCCCCTCATCTGAAGTCGAGGTACCTGCATCGGCAGATGCGTGGGTCAAGCAGAGGTATGTGACCAACAACCTACGTCCGCATAGCTCTTGATCCTGTGCCGACACACGCATTATTCCCCTGCACGACAGGATCACGACAATCCGCTGTCTGGCTCCTGGCGATGCGCCCAAAAGCGCTGAAGGCGCGGCTTGAGGCGTTGGAAACGCGCCACATCGATGTCCGGACTAGCTGCAATGAGTCGTTCGGCGGACTCCCTTGCAAGGTCAAGGATGCGTGTATCGAAGCCCTGATCCAGCCAGCCCAGCTCGGGAAGACCGCTTTGGCGGGTCCCGAGGAAGTCACCGGGACCACGGAGCTCGAGGTCGCGTTCGGCGAGCACAAAACCATCGTCCGAGGCGACCATTGTCTGCAGGCGAGCGCCTCCATCCATTGATACCTCGTCGGCGAGGAGAAGACAGTAGCTCTTGTTTCCACCGCGACCAACCCGGCCACGGAATTGATGCAGCTGGGCCAAGCCGAACCGGTCAGCACCTTCGATCATCATCACGGTGGCGTTCGGGATATCGATACCAACCTCAATGACCGATGTGGAGACGAGAATGTCGAATTCGCGGTCCCGGAACCGCGACATGACTTCGTCCTTCATCTTGCCGGACATCTTGCCGTGAAGGACATCCACGCGAAGATCAGGGAAAACTTCTTCATGGAGGCGCTGCGCTTCGTCGACTGCGGCCTTCGCCTCGATCATGTCGGACCCTTCGACCAGCGGGCAGATCACGAAGACCTGATGTCCTTGTGCAACTTCCTCCCTCACGATCTGGTACGCGTTTGCGCGATCCTGGGCGGCGTAACGGATCGTCTCAATGGGAATACGTCCGGGAGGTCGCTCGTCAATGATCGAGACGTCCAGATCGCCATGGAGCACCAGATTCAGCGACCGCGGGATCGGTGTCGCGGTCATCGACAGGACATGGGGCTGAAAGCCCGGTGCCTTCGCCGTCAGGAGTCCCCGCTGCCGCACCCCGAAACGATGTTGCTCGTCGATCACGACGAGTCCAAGCGATTGGAAAGTAACGTCGTCCTGAATCAGAGCATGGGTGCCGATAAGGAGATCGATCTGCCCGTCAACGAGCGCCGCGAGGATCTCGCGGCGTTGGGCAGCCCGGGTGGAACCAGTGAGCAAGGCAACGCGCGGCCGTGATTCATCAGGAAGTGGCGCAAAAAGCGATTCCAGGCTCGCAGCATGCTGCTCCACCAGCAATTCCGTCGGGGCCATGATGGCGCTCTGCATCTGATTGTCGCAAGCAACGAGGGCTACGGTAGCCGCGACAACCGTCTTGCCGGAACCGACGTCTCCTTGCAGCAACCGGGTCATCGGTTGGTCCTTGTGGATGTCGGAAAGGATCTCGACGATGGCACGAGTCTGGGCACCTGTGAGTTGGAAGGGCAGGGTAGAGTAGAAGTCGTTCAGGGTGGATTTTTCCACGGAGAGCGCGCGCCCTTCCTCCTGCTTTCGTCGCTTTTTCTGCTGCACCAGACCGAGTTGGAGCAGGAAAAGGTTTTCGAACATCAGACGCCTGCGTGCCCGCTCGAAGTCCTCGCGCGTTGGCGGATAGTGAAGATGCTCGTACATCTGGTCCAGCGGAGGCAGGGCACTCCAGACGTTCTCAGGGAAGAATTCGCGCGCGTCGGCCAACCAGTCCACAAGCTGCTTCTTCGTCGCGTCCAGTACATTACGCGTCAGCTTGCGAAGCGACTTCTGCGTGACGCCCTTGGTGAGCGAATAGACTGGAATCAACCCTCCCGTAGACAGTCCCTCGCTGCCGACGCGCTCCCACTCGGGGTTGGTGATCTGCAGTCCCCCGTATCCAGGCATAACGGCCCCACTGACGACAATCTCGTCGCCCTCAGTGAGTTGCCTGGTGATATAGGTGCTGAACCAAGTGATGCGCAGTGAGCCGGTCCCATCGAAGAGCCGGGCTTGCACCCGTGGAGTGCCCGCCCGGATTTCCCGCATTTCTACCAGCTTGCCCCGAACGGTAACCTCTCCGCGGAGTCCCAGCGGATCATCGAGCCGAACGGTGTGGGAGTAGTCGATATGCCGGCGTGGCATCATCCGGAGGACGTCTTCAAGCGTGTGGAGCTGCAGATTCTCTTCGTAGGGCTTGATCTTCTTCGGGCCGAAACCAGGCAGGTCGCTGAGGAGTGAGTCCGGAGGTCGCTGCCCAATCGTCGCCACGCGGCGCGGCGCTGGTTCCCTAATGGGATGCCCTACACGCTTCTCTCCCAACGCGCTGTTGAGCTTGCCCAGCTCTCTCGGTACCTCGTTCTGTCCCAGGTGTGGCTTGATTGCTTGCAGACCCTTGCCAAGGCGCTCGATCTCCTGACGCCGTGCCGATTCCTCGCGGGAAAGATGCATGAGAGTGTCGATAATCGACTCGAGGGTGGCAGCAATCTCGTGCGTGCTGGCAATCTGGGGTGCCAGATGGCGAAGGGCATCGACGGCGATGGCAATATCAGGACCAACATCGGGCCCTCCCACCCACACCCGGCGTAGCGCATCGATCGCGCGCTCAAGGTACTGGACGCGAGAGGTGATGTTTGGTCGTGACGGTAGACGGGGAGCTCTCGAAGGGGGCAATATCGGATCCTCGATAGACGCGCGCTAGTGTAGGCAGACCCGCCCGCGCACCTTCCTGCACGGGCGGTACGGGTTCCAGTCTAGTCGAAGCGCCGGGGAAGGTCAGGGACGCTTGCCGAGCGTCAGGATGCCAATAGCCCCCGGTCCCGCGTAGGTGAGGATGGTGGACCCGGTCCAGTCGATAACGATGTTCGTGTTAGGCAGGCGCTGCCGCAGAGCATCCGCAGTGGTCTCCGCGTCCTTCAGGTTGTCACTGTGGAGAACCGCGATGTCCTGTGGATCACCCGTCGTGGCGGCCAGTTCAACTGCGCGTGCAAGCGCCTTCTTCCATGTCCGTACCTGCTCGATCGGTGTGAGGATGCCGTCGACAAAGTTTAATAATGGTTTGATGCCCAGAGCCGATCCCACGATGTGGGACGCACGGCCTATGCGCCCCCCCTTGTAGACGTAGTCCAGCGTCTGCAACACCGCAAAGCAGTTCGCGCGTCCGATCGCCTCGGTTGCGCGCAGTGCCGCCTCGTCGAGGCTGGCCCCACTCAGGACCGCACGGGCGGCCTCGATCACGATCCAGCCGAGCTGCATGGTGGTGGAGCGCGAGTCGACAACCCGAATGCGTTCGGCGTCGAATTCCTCTGCTGCAAGGCGGGCGGAATTGTACGCACCGGACAACTCGGACGAAAGTGTGATGCAAAGGATGTCCATGCCCCTGGCGATGGCATCATTGAAAACCGAGGCAAATCTCGTCGAGGGGGGTTGCGAGGTCTTCGGGAGAGCCTTCTCCTGCGTCAGGCGCTGGAGATATTGCGGCGGTGTGATGTCGACCCCGTCTTGGAACGTATCGCCGCCAAACGTGACGTTCAGGGGCACGACCGTGATGTCGTACTGGTCTCGCAACGAACCGGGAATATCCGACGTGGAATCGGTGACAACGCGAACCTT
>JAUJLY010000126.1 GCA_030447145.1 Thermomicrobiales bacterium | reverse complement strand
CCTCACGTACCTTGGGATCGTCAAACGGTGCCATCTGCATGTTGAACGTGAGTAAACTAGTGCTCGTGCCAGCGTATGAGAGAAACTCTTCACTCAGCAAGGGATCAGACTGGATCGCAGGGTACTGAGCCGGGTCGGGCTGCATGATGTCGAGATCGCCGGCGTTGTAGGCTTCCAGCGCGACGGCAGGATCGGCAACATAGATCAGCTCAAGACCGTCCAGCTTGGGTCGCCCGCCCCAGTAGTGCTCATTCGCCTCGAACGCGATCAGTTGGTCCTGCTCCATTCGCGTGACCTGGAACGGTCCGTTTCCGATCTGGTTGGCCGGATCAGTCCACCAGTCCTCCCCAGCCTCCTCAATGAGTTCCTGCTGGGCCGGAAAGAAGACCCACAGCCCTGCTACGGATGGAAAATACGGCGCTGGCTGGTTCAGAGTTATTACCACGGTCCGGTCATCCGGCGCCGTGATTCCGACCGCATCCCGGGCTGCCTCGAATCCGGCTGTATCGTCGGGCGCTACCGGGGTCGCCCCTTCACCCTCTGCGTAGAGGGAGGCGAACTCCTGGCAACCGACGATGTCGAAGAGGATGTACTGGTAGTCACCCGCGACGTTGGGATCGCAGGCCCGTTGCACCGCGTAGACGAACCGGTCGGCAGTCAGTGGCGATCCATCGCTGTACTTCAGCCCCTCGCGAAGGTGAAACGTGAGGACAGTGCCGTCCTCGTTGAACTCCCAGCTCTCGGCGGCTGCAGGGCTGGTCTGACCATTCTCATCGAGCCGTGTCAGCCCTTCGTAGTTGGTAACCAGAAACGCAATCTCATGGGTAAAGGAACTCTTCTGGGGATCGGCGGTTTCAGGATAGAGTACCTGGTGAATGCGCAGAATCTTTTCGCCGGCATCCTGCGCCGTACGGGCGGCAACCAGACCAGGCATGCCTCCGAGCAACACTGCCAATGTAAGCAGCACGATGAACCGGGACCACCATCGGTCGAGGCGAAGAAAAAACATGCTACCCCTCCTCTAAATTGTTTTCGCACCACGGGTTGCCTTACCCGTGCCTTGAGTTGCTAAGTCCGTAGGACATCCCACTCACTGGTCAGACTCAGCCGTACATTGGTAGTATATCGTTAAATATTTTTGTCAACCACAAGACGAACAGCACAAAAATCTAACACTGGGGCATACCATAAGAATCCAATGATGACGCGCTGTGTTCAACGATTCCAAAACTATTTAACAAATTACGCCCCCATCGTTTGAGAAATTCTGCCACGGCGTTCCATGCTCAAGCTGGTCTACCGTCGCGTTTTCGCACTCATCAGACGTCGCTTTTCCGATTCTGGTAGGACTGTCGCTGGAAACTGGCACTGTGACAATCCCGGGACGTCGCGAGAACGGGGTCTTCAGCGCGGAGTACGTCTGCAATGCAATGAGCCAGTCTAGATCTTTTGATCCGCCGGCTCATGCACATGATTCTCTTTGGCTGTCTGTCGCGTGCAGGGCGTTCACGTCACCGTGCCGCGATTGGCCACCGGAGTCGTTGTCGACGACGCGGTGGCCCCAAGGCCTGTCGAGGGCGTCGATACACAAACTCTCCCTGCTCCTAAGTGTTCCTCCACAGGCCGACAGGTGCTTCCATACCTGTCGATCGGAAAGGGCCGTTGCGGGTCGGCGGCATCATAACAGTTGATTGACTATCGTGCGCCTGTTGATCTCTCCCGAACTCCTCTCGCGGAAGTTCCATCCATGAGCGTGAAGGCGGAGTCCGCCAGCGAACTTTCACCGGCCTACGATGGCGCGAACGATCAGGACAGTGGACGGGTTCCCGAGTAACGACGTGTCGAGGACCGGGTGTTCCGTGGCTTGTCAGTCCGGCCTTGCACTCGAGGGTGCATTCCGTGTCGATGTCCTCTGACGTCGACAGTATTTGCGGCTGACGCCTGGTTCACCAGAGATAGCGATGAGGTGGACTCGCACATCCATCCAGCATCAGCTATCACGGTCACCAACATCGCGGTGGAACTTCCGCCGCTGCTGGTCCTTCGCCGGGCATCTGGTACCGGCGAATAAATGGAAGCGACGCGTGCGCTGGATACATCGGGTGAGGATCGGGAGACTTCGCGACCGCGGAGCCGCCGGATACTCTCCGTTTGATCCGCGCCTGCGGATCTTCCGGCCGGTTCTCGCTTTCGCATCAACTGGAGTATCGAGGTAATCCGCCGCGGGCCGTCTTGCGGCCTGCCATGCGAGGCCCCGGTGACTTCCGGGTGTTGCGAATACAGAGATCCGGCAACTATCGAATCATCAGCCAATCCTGGCCATTTCCGCGCTTGTTATGGAGGGAAGTGCCCCGCCTGTCGCTTTGGCCAGCGAGTGATGTTTCGATACCTCGATCCTAACAGAGAGTAGGGGTTTGTCAAAAGGTCAAAGTGAGGGCTTGATCATGTCGAGGAAGAAACCTTAGGAGTAATGGGCAATGTGATGACCTGGATCTCCTGAGACAGGTGGTGCAACACACATTTGGTTTGAGTTGCTCAATCGGGAGCCAAGACTGCCGCACATACCTTTTACGAACATGGCCGGGGCGGTGGTCAGCCGAGGATCATGTTCACGTAATGCATCACCCATTCATCCATTGTTAGTCTTCTTGCCAGGCCGTGAGCGTCCACCAGACATACCGCAGTCCCGTGTAACGCGCCGCTATGGTGTAGGAGCGGGCGAACGCTATAGGATCAAGGACATAGCCGCGTTGCTCCATGGCAATGCGGTACACCTCGGCCTGATCCAACGTCGAAAGGTGATGGGGAAGATCGAGATACAACGACCCGACATATGCCGTACCCTAGTCAATGGTGTATGGCATGTCGTTGAAGATAAGCACATTCGATGGACTGAGGGGCGCCGAGGAGGCGTATTTTAAGCAGCAGATCCAAGGTATAGGAGAGACGGAAGGTGTCAGCTATGAAATGCGCGTTTGCCAGGTTGGGTCGGAGGGCGAATCGATTATGGAGGTCGCGCGGACCGGTGATCTCTTTGTAATAGTATCACGTCGTCGTGGCCGCGTCAGGCAAGTACTGCTCGGCAGTGTTACTGCCGCGGTGATGAGGCAATTGCCGGTTCCGGTGGTGCTCGTTCCGGCCATTCCGGGTGGCAGGGCGTCTGCTCTCAACGAACGACGCGCGAGGACAAGGGCGGGATACGCTGGATAGGTGAGGTTGATCACCTGAGGGCGCGGTAGGCACCAGGAGGTGATGAGCGAGATGGCAGCCAATAGGGGGATGGAGCAGCCGAACATCCCGCGTTCGAAAAGCGGCGGAGAAGCAATGACTGCGAGTTGGCGCCTCGGAACCATCCGGGGAATTCCGATCGGCCTGCATTGGAGCATGGCGCTGGTCTTCGCGCTGTTAACTCTCTCGCTGGCAACGGCTTTCTTCCCTGCCACGCACCCCGATCAGCCAGTGGCAGCGTACTGGCTGATGGCCGTGATCTCCGCCGCGCTCTTCTTTACTTCAATCCTGCTCCATGAGTTGGGGCACTCCTGGGTAGCCCAGCGCAACGACATCCCAGTGACAGGCATCACGCTTTTTGTGTTTGGCGGTGTCGCCCAGATTAGTGGTCAGCCCAAGACTGCCCCGGTCGAGTTCCGAATCGCTGCTGCAGGCCCCATTGTCAGCTTTGCGCTTGCAGCCATCTTCGGCCTGGTTTGGTTGTTGGCTCGCGACCTCCCATATCTGGCAGCACCATGCGCCTGGCTGTCACGGCTCAATCTGGTACTGGCCCTGTTCAACCTCCTCCCTGGGTTTCCACTCGATGGTGGACGGATATTACGCGCTGCCGTCTGGCAGACCACAGGTGATGAACGACGTGCCGCGCAGGCCGCGATGGTGAGCGGCCAACTCATGGCCTTCGCGTTGATGGGTCTGGGAGCCATCATGGTGTTCAGGGGTAACTTCGCGAATGGCGTATGGCTCATCTTTATTGGCTGGTTCATCCAGAATGCGGCCATGACGGAGGCAACTGGCTCCACGCTTGAGTCGACACTGCGCGGTGTAACGGTCGCACAGGCGATGGGCCCGAAGGAGCCCCAGGTTCCCAGCCGGCTCAAACTGCGCCAACTCATCGATGAGCACGTTCTACCTACCGGCCAACGGTATTTCCTTGTGGTTGATGGTGATATTCCACGAGGAGTAGTGACCCTGCGAGATGTGGCCAAGGTGCCGCGTGAGCGCTGGGATTGGGCATCAGTCGCAGAGGTGATGATTCCTTGGAACCGGCTGAGCTACGTCACGCCCGACACGGAACTTCTGGCCGCTCTCCAGATGATGGACGACTCCCGGGTCAGCCACCTCCCTGTCGTGAATGACAACGAGCCATGTGGGCTCCTGACGAGAGAGGAAGTCCTCCACTATCTCCGGCTGCGCATGGAGCTCCAGTCCATGTAGGACCGTCTCGACGGCAGAGTCCTGGGAACGCAACAAGTTCAGCACAAAAGAGTACGACCCCGGCGGACGACTCCGCCTGGGTCGTTGATCATCCTGTTACCGACACCTGTTGCCCCAAGCTGGCATGCCAACGGTACGTGTCGTGTTCTCACCGCCCAATGTGCTGGTGCCCGGGAACAGTGATCTGTTAGCTCTGCTGCGTGCTTCCTGCCTCGATTGCCTGGTCCTGGCCACTGTGAATGGCGATCTGTCTCGGCTTCGCGGCCTCAGCCTTCGGCAGAACGACCCGGAGGATACCGTGCTCGAAGGAGGCATCCGCCCGACCGGCGTCCACTTCGAACGGCAAGGTGATACTCCGTCGGAATGAGCCACTTGGCAGTTCCTGCAGGTACCAGGTCGCCTTCTTGCCCTCTTCCATGTCCGCCACATTCTGGAGTGAGCCACTCAACGTGACGGTGCTCTGGTGAACTGTCAGTTGCAGGTCATCCGGCTGTATGCCTGGGACGGCGGCCGTGATCACGACCTGGTCATCGGTGGCATAGACGTCGATGGGCATTGGCAGGGCGACCGTCCCGCCGCTGGTTTCCGCGCGCGACCAGATGGTGTTGAGCGGATCACCCAATGGCCTCTCCCTGAAGAGGGGGTCGACCGTATTCCGCAGACTGACAAGATCGTTGATAAGGGGGGAACGCATCATGGTCCAACACCTCCATCATTCAATCCGAACGAATCCGAACCAAACAACGGCGGCTAAGAGCCTTAACCGTGATTTCATTCTATTCATCTCCCCTCTATGTGTCAATACCCTTACGTGGAACGTGTCAAGGACGGCGCGTGGGAACACGTGTATGTGCCGGTATCGCCTTGTGGGGCGAGAGCCAGAAGGTCTTGGGTGCCAAGGCAGCCGCTGCATGGTGGGCACCCCTCCGTGCGCTACTTATCACATCGAGAGGTTTCGCGACTGGGGAGGTTCTCAAACTCACGACCGCTTCAGCGAATGATTGATCAAACCCGCTCCGACCTAGTCAAACACCGGCTTCTTCGTTTTTGCTTGGGCAGGTGGGAAATGTGACGGGCGTGCTCCTGCGTTACATTCTCCGATGTTTGGAGACATGGTTCACGGATTGTTTTTTATCCTGGGTGTCGTCCCGGGGGTGGAGTTCACGTATCTACGCTGGGCTGGCTATCCGTACCGGACCGTCCTCGTTTCACGGCGGATGTCGTTGCCGGGCAAGCTGGATCCGATGTCCATTGGCGTGAAGCCCATCAGCTCGGGGCGGTCGCCCATCCCCTTTGCGAGGCCGAGCACGCGGAAGCGTCCCAGGCCCGACGGGTCGATCAGGCGGAAGACGGCGGCTTGTGCCCGGTAGTACTCCTCAAGGGAGGTATCCGGCTCGGTCTGCAGCTGCACGAGCCAGTCGCCGAGGCCGAGCTGGGTGAGGAAGTCTGATTGGGTCGTCAGGCCGATCTCGGTCATGTCGGACTCCGTCGCGGCCCGGGCCAGCCAGGTGAAGTCGACGTGGGCGGTGAGGTCCTGTTCGCCAACGCGGATGTACGGGTTGTCCGTCACGGTGTGTTCGAAGTAGCCACGGACGGTCCCTTCCAGCCGGTGATCCCGGTAGAGGGTCGGGGCTTCGTAGCCATAGTCGATCACGATCACGTAACCCCGGATGAGGTTGGCGGCGATGGAACGAGCCCATTCGGCAATAGCGGGGGAGATGTCCAGCCGCGCACCCTCTGGCATGTCGGCCAAGTCCACGCCAGCGTCCGCAAGGTAGGAGGGGACATCGAGCGCGGCGACCTCCTGTGAGAGGACTCCTTCCTCCTCAAGGAAGTGACCTTCCTCATCCAGCGAGACCCAGCACTCGTGGAGCTCCTGGTCACGGACGATCAAGCGATGGACGGGCAGTGCATCGGCGACCTCGTTGGCGAGAACGATGCCTGGTTCCGGAGTGATCTCGTCGGGATGTTCCGACCGGACCACGTGGCCCAGCCCGGCTTCGTCCATCGCCGCGCGAGATTCGGCGGCACGGTACTCGTTGACCTCGACAAGCCGGTAGTCGAGGGCGTCGCGGACGTCCGGCGCCTGTTGCGTGAGGGCGGCGATGATGTCGTAGGCGAGGATGCCGATGCCCGCTCCGTGCTCGCGGACCATTAGCTGTTGCGGTTGACCAAGGCGATCCCAACAATCGGCAAGCTGTCGGGCGATGGTGAAACCGAAGTAGGGATGCAACTCAGGTGAGGTGATGAAGTCGCCGCCACGGCCTGGTTTGCGGTGCGGGACGCGGTAATAGCCGTGCTCATCGTGGTAGAGCACGGTCTCCATGAAGCGGGCGAAGGTCATGGGGCCATGACGGCGGATCTCTTCCCGGAGAATCTCGATCAGGACGGGATTGCCCGATGGCTGAAGCGGTATTGTCGGGTCGGGTGTGGGCATTGTCTCTCGGGCGGCTCAAAGAGGCTCGTGTAGCACTAGTATTGTAGGCCTCACATGCTCCTGAATGGTCCGGGAACCCCCTGACTCCATGCGCTCGCACATACGATGGCATGGCATTTGTGATAACAGGCTGCAGATATTCACGCTGGTTTCCTGAGGATTCAGGCGGGCGTTTCGACGGGAGCCCGGAAAACACCGGAGCGTACCGGTCAGCGTTGACGTAGGAGGATGAGAAGGTGGCCAAGAAGAAACGCCGTAATGAAGCATCCATCGCAGTAAGCGCATCGGCACGGGCGCGGAAAACGCCGGAGCGATCCGGCAAAGGCGGGAGTGGAGCGAGCAAGAAACGCCACAATGCCGCGTTTGTTGTTGGCTCTGTGTTCGGCGGGCTTGCCGGAGCAGCGGCAGCCCTGTGGAAGACACCCTATTCCGGCGCGGAGCTTCGAAGCAAGCTCACTGGCGGTGGGAAGGCAACGAACGGCTCCAGCACCGAGGGCACCGCTGTCGTGACGACAGTCGAGAATCGGGAGCACGGACAGTCGTTCAAGGGCAAGGTCCTGTCGACTGTCGAGAACAAGCTTGCGCCGATCGTGGGAGTGCAGCTGGGCAAGACCGCAAACGATGATGGCTCGGTGAGGACGACGGTTGTCGATAACCGGGTGGAACCGACGACAACATCGATGGGCCCGGGTGCGGGTGTG
>JAUJLY010000125.1 GCA_030447145.1 Thermomicrobiales bacterium | reverse complement strand
GTGCCGAGCCTACCAACTGGGGGTCGTTCTTCAGCGGATCTGCTTGGTAGCTCGATGAGACAACGGGTGAGTATTACCTGCATCTCTTTTCACGTCGGCAACCAAACCTGAATTGGGAGAATCCCGACGTCCGTGATGCTGTCTACGAGATGATGAGCTGGTGGCTGGACCGGGGGGGTAGATGGCTTCCGGATGGATGTCATCAATATGATCTTGAAGGACGTCTCAGTCCCGGATGGACACGTTATGGGGCCGGGCATGTATGGGGACGGGTCGCCATACTACCTGAACGGTCCGCGGATTCACGAGTTTCTCCAGGAGATGTACCGTGAGGTATTTGCCGGCCGGGAGGCCCGGCTCCTGACCGTAGGCGAGATGCCGGGGGTGACGATCGAGGAGGCAGTCCTCTATACCGATCCAGCCCGGCAAGAGCTCGATATGGTCTTCCAGTTCGAGCACATGGACCTGGATCACATCACCAGCCGCTTCGATGCGAAGCCGCTGGATCTGCTGGACCTGAAGGCCTCGCTTGGTCGTTGGCAGGTGGGCCTCGCGGACATCGGGTGGAACCGCCTGTACTGGAATAATCATGATCAGCCACGGTTCGTCTCCCGCTTCGGCGACGACGGGCAGTACTGGGCTGAGTCTGCAAAGATGCTGGGAACCGTGCTGCATATGCATCGGGGAACGCCCTACGTCTATCAGGGCGAGGAGATCGGCATGACGAACATGCCGTTCACCAGCTGGGCTGACTTTCAGGACATCCAGACGGTCAACTTCTACCGGGAGGCGCTCCAGCGCGATGCCGTGACCGATCATCTCCTCCAGAAGGTTGCCGCAGGAACCAGGGACAACGCGCGAACTCCCATGCAGTGGGACAGCTCGGAGAAGGGGGGATTCACCACCGGTGTTCCCTGGCTTCCCGTCAACCCGAATACTGCCGAGATCAACGTGGAGGGGGAAATGTCGGATGAAAACTCCGTCTTTCACCATTACCGGAGGCTCATCGACCTGCGTCACGAGCATCCTGTGGTAGCGCTCGGAGACTTCAATATGCTGCTGGAGCGGGACCCCAACATCTATGCATTCACCCGCAGGCTTGGCAACGTGGAACTGCTGGTTCTCGGCAATTTCTCATCGGATGTGGTGACTGCCGAAGTGCCCGATGCCCAGCGATGGGCCGGGGCCGAGCTGCTGCTCGGGAACTACAATAAGGTAGACGCAGACACGCCAGACATCGTTCTGCAACCGTGGGAGGCGAGGATCTATCGGCGGGAGCAAGCGGAGTCGGGACCGGTTTCCTGATTCACTCATGGAACAGTTGTTGCGTCCTAAGGGCCTCCAGAAGAGTCGCATGCTGCCAAAAATCTGCATCGGCCGGTAGTCTGTCGGCCCTGCAAGGGGCAGGGAGCAGGAAAGGGAGTTTGGGAGTTGAAGCAAAAGGCCATTATCGGCAGCGTTGTTGCCGCGGTCGTATTTATCGCCATCATCGTGGGGTTGTACCTGCTGGGTGGGGAAGATCAGTCCGCGCTTGAGCGCCTCCGGGACATCGCAATCATCTTTATTGTGTTGCTCTCGCTGGTTACGGTGATCCTGCTTGCGGGCATTACGGCCGCGTTGGCGTTCCTGGCCTTCCAGATTAAGGATCGGGTAATCCCGCTGCTTGAGGAAGTGACTGGAACCGTGAACCGGGTTCGCAATACCACGAATTACATGACAGAGGAAGCGGTCAAGCCGCTGATTACTGTCGCCAGCAACTTCTCGAAGATTCGGCAGATGAGCAAGACGGTGACGGGCAAGCGCAAGCGTCCGCCGAAGCCGCCAACCTATCGCTCCGCCGAGGAAGCATCGAGGTAAGGAGGTTGAGTTATGGAAGAGTTCCTGAAGAACGCACGCAAGCAGCTTAAAGAGCTGGATCTCCAGGGACAGGTGAAAGATATCGACCTGGGCAAGCTCAAGCAGTTGACGTTGCGCGAGCAGCAGCAGCGGGAGGAGCAGGCCGCTTCCGAAGGTTTCCTGGGCGGCATGCTGCTCGGTATCGTGGTCGGAGCACTCCTCGCGTTGATCTTCGCACCGAAGACGGGAAGTGAGACCCGTGAGATGGTAGCCGGGACCGCGAGTGAGCTGAAGCACAAGGCCGAGGGGCTGGTGGGTCATTCGAAAAACGGGAGCACCGATCAGTCGGCGACCTCGACGCTCAGCAACGAACCGGCGATCGAGCGCGAGATCGGCGAGACCTCGATGCGACCAACCCCCGGCGTCATATAGTCGAGGCATATCCTGCAAGCCAAGGCGAACGACACTCCGGATACGGCGTATCCGGAGTGTCGTTCCATGTCGCCATACTGGTCTCGATCAGGCGCACTCTGTGTCAATGACCGTGTAGCTCAAACTGTGACGCATCAATGTGGACGGTGCTGGCTCCCTCATCGGGCAGTCGCGTCAATCTACAGAAACGGCAGCCTGTGTGCCCTCTGTTTCCGCAGTTGCTGCGTTGGAGGCGAGTGCATAGAGGATCGTCTTGACCTGAAACACGGTCAGTCCTGGATGCTTGCCCAGAATGCGCATCACCAGTCCCGCAATATGTGGCGTCGCGAAGCTGTTGCCTGTGGCGGAGATGTATCCCCCTTGCAACCAGGGGACACGGACATTGAGGCCGGGCGCTCCAAATTCGACCGGCGGCTGCGGGTTGGCATCGAACTGCTCCGGATCGGCTCCCTCGTGAGCGGCGACGGACAGGACCACGCCGTAGAGCGAGGGATAGCTCGGGCCCGGCACATTGTTCGCGGCACAGACCAGCGGAATGCGCCGAAAATAGGCAAGATCGGCCTGTTCGTGGAATAGCCCGAAGAATTCACTCCGACGTGTGCTCAGGCTCGTGTTGCATACATGCATCCCCTGATCGAATGCCCACCGTAAGCCTGCGGCAAAGACGACGCCACGCCCCGTGAGGTTGGCTCCCAGCACCTTGATGCTGTAGATCTCGCACTCCGGTGCAAGGCTGCGAATAATCCCGGCACAGGCGGTGCCATGACCGTAGTCATCGGTATGAGGCGTGAGGTCGTAGACAATCTTCCCCTTTTCCTCCCGGACCGCTACGTAGCCGTTGACGTCCCCTACCCCAGGGTGATCGGCATCGATCCCACTATCAACGACCGCGACCTTCACGCCCTTACCGGTGCTGCTGCCCCAGGCCCATTCCCGGCTGATGGTGTGAGGGTCAAGGGGAGGATAGGTGCGTATGCGAGTGAGGGAATCTGCAGCAAAGGCATCGGACCACGCCAGACGCGGACCGCTTGCCGCACTCATTCGAATATCTCCATCCCCGTCCTGGGCGCTGGTCTGGCTCGCAGGTAGCCCGCGAATGCTTCAAGCACGCTTGCGCATGCCTCGTATTCGTCCGGGCCACGCCTCGCAATAGTTGCCACAAGTTCAGCAAGTTGGGCGGTGCGGCGGGAGATCGGGTCGGCTTCAACCGGAGCGGCGAAACCGGCAGCCTGCTCGGTTATACGGCTGGCCATCGCGAGAGACACCCCGCCGATTGTAGCGAGGGCGTGGCCCACGAGCGCGCCCGCCGACGCCTGCGATCGCCGGAGATCGAGCACGATAGCCACTTGCTGGGCAAAGAGTCCGAGCAGTTCCATATCGGTAAGGCTAAAGGTGGGCTGTCCTTGTCGGTCGAGCAGCTCAAGGACTCCGATCGTCGATCCGTCCCGGTTGACTACTGGCACCGCCAGGATCGTGGTCGGCAGGTAGCAGGATTTCTCGGCGATGTCCCGGGCATGACGTGGATCCTCTTGGGCATTGGCGACAGCCAGCGCCTGGCCGCTCACCGCCACCAGACCCGCTATCCCGTGCCCGAGGGGAACCTCCAGGTCCTTTACAGCAGTAGCGGTGGAACCGATCACCACATCGAACCTCAGGACCTGACGTTCGACGTCGACGAGGAGGAGCGCACCCTCGGGAGAGGGGATTGCTCGGGCAGCGGCACGAACAATCAGCTCCAGTAACTGCTCAGGGGGCGATGACGTTTCAATTGCCTGGGCTGCCGTCGCCGTTGAGAGTGCAGCCCGGAGTTCGGCGATGAACTGCCTGTCTTCGCTCTCTGACTGCTCTGATTCCGACTCAGAAGAGCACAAGTATCGAGGAATACATACGGTGCACTAAGGCCAGAAGTAGGGGGGAATTTGGCACCCTCCTGTGCTCTGGGTTCTTACTGTGCTTCCAGTCGGCTGTCTTTTGGGTGTCAGACGGACTCAAGGGCTGTCAGTTTTTTCTCCAGGGCACGACGCCGATTGTTGTATTCCCACCGGCATCGATCATCGCAGAACTCTTTGCTTCGCCTTCCCTTGACCTCCTCACCACAGTGCTTGCATGTCATCCTTCTGTCTTCCAGATCAATATCCATCTTTTCTGTTGTATCGAGCCACATGCGGACATACAGGAGGTGAATGAGGCTCTTGGGCGTTACGAAAGCTTCTTTGCTCGAAAGTACCGAAAGCCCAAGGCTCAGGCCACCGGCGAGCCGCTGGTTCAATTGTCCGTTGAAGAGCATTTGGACTCGCGCGTGAGGGCTTCCTTCGACTGCGACTTTCCAAAAATCCGTGCGTTGTGGAAGCGCGTTGGTGGCGACGCGATAAGTACTGGCATCACCAGCCGTCACGATGACCATGGTTTTAGAACGACGGTGTCTCCCCCGATACACAAGAATATCTGGATGGCCTCTCATCCGTCCGATGCGACTATTCACCTTGCGGAGGTCGCCGGAGATCAAAGCTCTAGAAACGTCGAGGAGGTCCAAGAAATCCGCGGCCTCGCGTTGCCAGTCTTTCAGAGTCCCCGGATCGTTATCACCCCAAAGTGTTCCGTGCTTGTTGGCGAAATTGACGATGGATTGTTCCTGATTCTTCTCGTCGGGAAACAGTCCTTCGATGTTGGTTTCCGGGATCGGCTTTTCCGCAAGTTGGACCGCAAGCCCTCTGAACGCGTTGTACGCATCTCGTGCAGCACCGGCACCGTTGCGGCAGACCTCAACACGTTGGGTAAGCGGCGGCATCATGCTGTTGTCGTTCTGAACATCGCCGCGAATGGGGGCCAGATATACCCCCTCATCACCTTCGATCTGCTTCCATGGAATTTGCATCCAGGAATACCCGCTGGAATTGGCACTCACTGCGAAATGAATGCCCCACTGATCCATTCTCCGCCGAGTCATGTGAGCCTCCAGATCGCTACACGGTGTTACACGGAAGCGTCCGTAGTATTCCCGTCAATTCAAGGATAACTTAAAGAGAGCACATAGAGTGCTACATGGAATCGGTACATCTGATTCGGAGGAAGCACCATGGTGACAGTGAGCGAACCGGTTGACCGGAAGTACGTCCGGCCGGCAGATGTGGTGAGGCAAACCGGACTCAGCAAGAGCGCGGTATTTCACGCGCTGTGGTCGGGTGAACTCAAAGCCTATCGGAAGGGAAAGGCATGGCTGATTCCGGTCGAGGCGGTTGACCGATGGATCCGTGGCGATGATGCGATCGCTGAAGTCGCGTAAAAAGAGAGCCGTCCAGGGCGCAATCCGGACGGCATCTCAAGGAGACGAATATGAGTTCTTCAACAGTAATAGTAGCATGGAATTCCTCCCAGCGGACAGCACCTGCGTCAGCGTTCAACGAGCATCTCTTTCTCGGGGATTCTCGGCGGGAACTTGAAGAGAGTGCGAATGTGACGAGCCATCTGCTCACGGTGCTGGAGCAAGACCTGCGTCCGGAATTCGAGGACGCGATTCATCTCAATCGAGATCATCTCTATCAGACGACCGTTGCGCTGGAGCGCCGGTACGCACGTACCGAGCGTCTGGAAACGGATCCGGTGATGGTCAAGGAGCTCCGGGACCAAGCGCTGGCACTCATTATCGAATTAGCAATCTCCCAGTACCTTGCATCC
The DNA here is from genome assembly GCA_030447145.1 of Thermomicrobiales bacterium. GTDB lineage: Bacteria > Chloroflexota > Chloroflexia > Thermomicrobiales > UBA6265 > UBA6265. The sequence goes on along the minus strand of JAUJLY010000125.1, from coordinate 1,644 downwards.
ATCCGTCCCGGCATCCTTTTGTGGCGCGACGGGGATACCTATCACGGCCCCTGCCCCTATGCTGGTCACGACTTCGATGAGGAATCATTCCGGATCTTCAACGATGACTTCGCTTGGTGCGAGAGGTGTGGAGGAGGCAATCTCTTCCGGGTCATCGGGATGGTGGAAGCGCTGCCTTCCCCGCACCAGCAGGTGAGGCGAGCGGCAGAAATCGCCGGCCTTGATCTCCCGGATCGTCCCCGAAAAATCGTTCCCCCCGATCATTCACATAAGGGTTTGGGAACTAGGGAACGATTTTCAGAGATCAAGATCGTCGCGGGTCGGGTCGCGCGATGAGGTACTCCGCATCGGTCATGACCCGGGATCAACTGATGGAACAGACGTTCCCCGAGAAGCAATATCTCGTTGACGGATTGATCGCTGACGGCTCAGCGGTACTGTGGTCCGGTCGCGAGAAAGCCGGCAAGAGCCTGCAACTGGTCGACCTTGCGGTCTCTCTGGCCAATGATGAGCCGTGGCTCGATCGGGCGGTCAAGGGCGGTCCCGTCCTCTGGTTGGCGCTCGAGGAAAGCGGGAGCACGATTCGCGACCGTGTCCGCGCCCGTGACGGCGGTTGCGGTGGCTATCCGCTCACCATCCTGCTTCTGGACGGTTCTGTTGAGGACGAGGAATTTCGCCTGGAGAGCAGTGCGGACGTGGGCGGGCTCGTGGAGTTGATCGACGCGTACAAGCCCGTGGCGGTGATCATCGATCCGCTCAGAGAGGCGCATACCGGCCGCGAGAATGACTCCGACGACATGGCGCCACGGCTGCGTCCGCTTCGCCGCATTGCCCACCAGACCGGCACGACCATCATCGTGACGCACCACTCGGGCAAGACCTCTGTAACCTTCCGCGGTTCTACTGCAATCCGTGCTTCCTTCGATGATGAGGTGCAGTTCACCCGGGAAGACACCGACTCGGACACCGAGCTCCGAGGGTCGCTTCGGGCAGAGGGCCGTAATCTCCGCAAGACAGTGGAGCTCGTTGCCTTCGATGAACTTACCTATCGATGGGTAGTCACGAACGCGCCGGCGCAGGTCATCATGCCGAACCTTCGCAGGCGGATTCTCCATGTCTTGCATGAGTCAGACGAATGGCTCGATGCCCAGGGGCTTGCCGACCTGATTCCAGGAACCAAACTGAAGACCATCCAGAACGAACTCGCCCGCATGTCGCGGGAGAGACCGACCCCGTTTGCCATTGATCCGCTGGTTGCCCGCAAGGAGTCTCCCCACAGGTTTCACGGAATCCACGCCCGACATGCAGAAGAAACCATCATTCCCAATAGCTCCGGGAACAATATCGGGAACGATGGGAACGATGAAATTCCGGTGATGAATGGTCATGTACCCGACGACGAATGGATGTTCGCGTGATTACCCAAGAGAGCGAGGCAGCGTAATGGGCAGAGGACTCTCACAGAAAAGCATCGAGCTCAGTGACATCTGCTATGAGATTCTCGCAGAGATCCACCCTTCCACCGTTCGGGCCGTCTGCTATCGGCTCTTTGTCCTGAAAGCGATTCCGGACATGTCAACCAACTCCGCCGGAAAGATCAGCAAAGTGCTGACGAGGGCAAGGGAAGAGGATGTGATCCCCTGG
>JAUJLY010000124.1 GCA_030447145.1 Thermomicrobiales bacterium | reverse complement strand
CAGACCCAAGACCGCTGCCCCTGTTGTAGGCAACCGATCCGGGATGCTCAGGGAGCGGTGCCCACGGCGGAATAGGGTTGCCGGCCCCTTCACACGCCATCTCGGAAACCACCAGCACGACGCCCCTTGCTCGCATGCGGAGGCCTTTGTGTTTATCCTGGTGACGTAGCCAGTTGTTTTGAAGTCAGGAGGTTTGCCGTGGAAGGCGCAGCAGCCATTGCCTGTGAGTTGTGCGATGCAGAACTTACCGTCTCCGACGAAGCTCTTCGAGACCCAAAGATCCTGGAGCAGGATCTGCCCACTGGTTGGACACTGTACGTGAGACGGGATGCGTCGACCGGCGAGTATGTCCGGGTGGTGCGCTGCCCGGACCACCAACCCTAGCTGCCCAGAATCTGGCAGTCCCGCGATCCAGAGACCTCGTGGGACTCCATGGTCGCTCGTGGGAACCGCCGGGATTGGTCGCTCGTTATCCTTGTGGGCACGCGTGAGCAACGATAGCGGGCACGGGGAACGTGGGCTGATAAGCAGGGCTAGCCGTCGCCGCCATACCGCGCCATCGTGACACCGTTGCGCGACTGGTCCAGATCGTTTGTGGAAAGGAACTTCCCTATGCGTTTGTTCCGTCGGGGCTTTCCTCTCGCGATCATCATCATGTTGGTTGGTCAGGCAGCATTTGCCCAGAGCGGTGTCGAATCCGACTGGGTGGTGAGTGATCAGCGTGTCCTCGAGGTCGATGGTACTCCCGTCGCACTCTGTCCGAACGGTGCCTGGATCGCCGGGCCTGCCTCGGATGGGGAACGCTTCTGCGTCTGGGATGTCGAGACACTTGAGCCGACCTGCGATGGCCGGTCATCGAGGGATCGGTGACCTGGGCTCCCGACAGCACAGCAGTTGCCTTTTCCCTGGATACCCCGCTGGTATTTCGTGACAGTGATGTCTATGTCTTCGAGGTCGGGACAGGGACGCTTGAGAACCTCACTCAGGATGATCCCAATGGCACCAGTGCCGACGAACCCGCCATAGGCGATGATGGCCCGGAGGTGCCGGTGGATCTGTATCCTGCCTGGTCCCCGGACAGCCAGGAGCTCGTCTTCGCCCGCACGGCATGGGGCGGCGAAGGTGACTACGAAACTAGCCTGAAGACGATCCCCCGTAGCGGTGGTGATCCTGAGGTCCTGTTTCCGGTCACATCGAACCGTTCGCTGAGTATCGCCAGTCCCATGATCTGGCAGGAGGACGGTACGATTTTCCTCAGCATCTGGCCCGGGGAGCTGAATGATGCGCAGAACAGTATCTGGCGGCTCTCCGGTGAGAGTGACATGGAGCACGTGCTACCGGGGGCAGCCGACGACGATGTCCCCCTGCCGTCGCTGGCTGACATCACCAGTGATGGTCAGCGTGTGTCGATTGCGGCGCAGACCAGCTTGTCAGGTGAGGTCCCCGAGCCCGGCACAACCTACTTCCATCTCGCGCTGGAGGAGGGAGAGGTGCAGCCCTGGGAAGAACTCCTCGGTCTTGAAACCGATCTGGCCGCAGCCCTTGGCGGTGACAGCGCGGGGATTTTTGTCGCGCCACCTGTCTTCAGCGCGGACGACAGGTCGGTGGCTTACATGACGCGGACTGCGGACGATATGGTTCATGTCTCGGTCCTCGACGCCGCCGGTACCACGCATGATGTCTTCTCTTCCGCCCCTACTGAGCGCTCCGCTGCGGATGCGTTGGGAGAGCCGAGGCTTGAGTGGTCGGAGAACAACAGGCTGCTCGTGATCTCGGAGGCCGGCACCGTCCTGCTGACGTTCCACCAATGATGCGAACCTGGCGCTCATCCGCCCAGGCATTGATGTAGTCACCCGTCACATACCAGGGACGTTTCGTTGCTCTCCGCAGATTCTGCGGCTTCTGATGCATCTCCAGTGACGGAAGCGAGACGGTGTAGCACAAACGCATTGCATTACCGTCGATACGATGGCAGGGTAGGCCAATGCACTGAGGACCTACCCTGAGCGGCATCGCCGCCCGGGCCCTGGAGCCGCTGAGCAACGCCATTGGCGTTGGGCTGGATCAGATCAATTCAGTTCGTCTGACATACGCGGTTCCTATCGGCATTGCGGGTATCCGCTTCCCACCGTCCAGCACCAACCTCTGTGAAAACCGCTCTAATCTGCTGCCGCAGCCTCGCCCATGCCGGCTTCCGAGAGTCGTTCAGCCTCATCGGCGGCGCGGAGATCCTCAATCAGGACGTCGAGTTGCCCGTTCATGACCCCAGGGATATTGCTGACACTCTTGCCGATGCGATGGTCGGTGATGCGGTCTTGCGGGTAGTTGTAGGTGCGGATCTTCTCGCTGCGCTCACCGGAGCCGATCTGCGAACGCCGGGCATCGCCGCGCTCACCGGCAAGTCGCTGCTGCTCCTGCTCGTAGAGGCGGGAGCGGAGCACGCTCATCGCCTTGATCTTGTTCTTGAGCTGGCTCTTCTCGTCCTGCATGCTGACCACGATGCCGGAGGGCATGTGCGTGATACGGACCGCGGAGTCAGTTGTATTAACGCTCTGGCCTCCGTGGCCAGTAGAGCGGAAGACGTCGATGCGGAGGTCATTGTCATTGATCCGGACGTCGACCTCCTCGGCTTCGGGCAGGACCGCAACGCTGGCCGTGGAGGTGTGGATTCGGCCCTGGGATTCGGTCGCGGGCACGCGCTGGACGCGATGAACGCCGGACTCGTAACGGAGGTAGCTGTAGGCTCCCTTGCCCTTGACCTCGAAGATGATCTCCCGAAAACCGCCGCCATCGGTCGGTGTCGAGGAGAGAACCTCCACCTTCCACTTGCTGCGCTCCGCGTAGCGCGTATACATGCGGTAGAGATCAGCCGCGAACAGGGCCGCCTCATCCCCACCGGTGCCGGCGCGGACCTCCACGATGACGTTCTTCTCATCGTTCGGGTCCTTTGGCACGAGCATGCGGCGGATCGCAGCTTCGAGCTCGTCACGTTGCTGGCGGAGCAATTTCAACTCCTCGCGCGCGAGATCGGCGAGATCGGTGTCGCTGTCTTCCGCCATCACTCGTGCCTCGTCGATCTGCTCCTCGATCGACTTGTACTCGGACCAGGCAGTGACGAGCGGCTCCATGTCAGAGCGTTCACGACCGAGCTCCATCAATTTGTCGGCGTCGGTCGCGACGGAAGGATCGGCCATCATGTGGTCGACCTCGCTGAGCCGGCGTTGGAGCTCGTCCAGGGTGGCGCTGAAACTTTGCATGGATGCAGCCATGACGGTCATTACTCCGGGTGTTGATTGCGTTGGGATCGGCGGTCCTGGATGCTGGCATATCGGAACGACGGCGTTCGAAAGACCGATACACAAAGTATAAACCGTTACTAGAGCGGTCATTCGCATACCAATTTGCACGGTCAGGAGCAGCCATGCAGCGAGAAATCGACAGCACCCCCGACTCGGGCACGTTCACGCCCGTGGACGTGGCGGTGCTGCGTTACAGGAGAAATCGACCAGCTGACGTTGTGATGCCGGGGCGGGTTGACGAGGATGCTACGTCCCATATTGCCTTCTATACAATACAATGCTCGGAATTGTCCTCAAGGGACAGGCGACCGCCAGTGGGAAGAAACTGACCCGCGCAACGCCTTTTCTGGAACGGGAACGGATGGTCGGCGGGATGGCGGATTTCATCTGGAAGCGAAATGATGTGCTGCAACTGATCCGCCCCGGTGAGGCGCGCGCGACATGGCCTCCGTGAAGCGATCAGGACTGGTCGTTGCAGGCCTGGTACATCAACCTCCAGGCGCGGATTCAGCGTACGTCGATTGGCTTCGACACCGCTGATTACCTGCTTGATATCGACATCACACCTGATCTGTAGTGGTCATGGAAGGACCGAGATGAGGTCGAGGAGGCGCGGCGGCACGGCCTCGTCGCCCCAGATATCTTGGATCGAATGGAGCGGGAGGGGGAACGCGCGATTTGCGATATCGGGGCCCGGTCATGGCCCTTCGATGGGAACAATGAGCACTGGCACCCCGATCCCTCCTGGGGGATACCGACACTTTCTGACGAGTGGGATGCCGGGCTGGATAGACCGTTTGTCCCCCTCTTTCGGGAGGTTTTTGGCCCGGCGGGGCGGTCGAGGGATGGGATGCGATGAAGGCAAAAAGAGAGCCGGGTGACCAGATTGAGGTGCAGTTCATCGTTGGGGAAGAACCCTTCCTCGTGATGCCTGTCACGGTCGTGGAGGACAGCGACATGTGCATTGCGCACTACTTGGCCGCCGGAACCCGGTATCTCCGCCGGGTCTTGATGGATGGCTCACCGGTGCCGCGGGTGATGCCACTTGACGAGCTTCACCGCGTTGGCTCCCGGTTGATTGAGGATGAGTGGCGAGGTTCGCACCGGCTGATCGTTACCCCACCGGGCAAGGCGCATGCCGTTTACCTGAGGTGGAAGGCAGCCACCTGGGAGTCCAATGGCTGGTACGTCAACCTGCAGGAGTCCCTGCGGCGGACGGAAAGTGGATTCACAACGGAGGACCACTTTCTGGACATCCTTGTGGACCCGGATCTCGCCTGGCAGTGGAAGGATGAAGATGAATTGGAGGAGGCAGTCGCGGTCGGTCGAGTCGTTCGAGCCGAGGCCGACACCATTCGGCTGGAGGGTGAGCGGGTGATCGCCGACATCGAAGCGGAGCGGTTCCCGTTCGACGGCACGTTTGTCGATTGGCGTCCCAATCAGGCATGGAGGATCCCGGTCCTGCCTTCGCGCTGAATTCTTGCTGCAAGAATGTCATGCAAAACTGTTGCGCTATAGCCCCTTGCACCATAGAATCGGGATACGGGTCATGAATTGAAACCCTGTGAGGAGGTTCCCATGCGACCGACATCGAGATTCCACATGTCCATGACAGTGCTCGATGGAGGCTTTTTGCTGCATGCACACCCTCAATCTGGGAATCCTGGCGCACGTCGACGCCGGGAAGACGAGTCTTACTGAACGCATCCTTTTCGAAACAGGCGTCATCTCCGAGGTCGGCCGCGTCGATCACGGTACGACCCAAACCGACACGTTGGAACTGGAACGCCAGCGGGGCATAACAATCCAGTCGGCTGTCGCGTCGTTCCGCCTTGATGATCTCGCTGTCAACCTGATCGATACGCCCGGTCACTCCGACTTCATCGCGGAAGTTGGGCGTGCGCTACAAGTGCTGGACGCCGTGATCCTGGTCGTCTCTGCGGTGGAGGGAGTCCAGCCACAGACCCGGCGCCTCGCGCAGGCAGTCCGCTCCTCGGGGATTCCACTCCTGCTCTTCATCAACAAGATCGACCGGATGGGAGCACGCGGTGACAGCCTGATAGCGGAGATCGGGCGAACTCTGAACCTCTGTCCGTTGGTGCTCTCCACCGTTTCGGACCTCGGAACGCGATCAGCGTCGGTGCATCCCCGGGACTTTGATGATCAGTCGTTGGCCACGAGCGTGCTCGACCTGCTCGCCGAGCACAACGACGCTGTGATCGCCCAGTACATTTCGAGCGGTGACTCACTTCCCTTCGAAATGCTGCGGGCCGAGATCAGTCGCCAGTTCCACGATAGACACATAGTGCCCGCCTTTTTCGGATCAGCCATAACTGGTGCGGGAGTATCGAACCTGCTTGATGAGTTGCCACAACTGGTGGGAGCGACTCGAGATCGCTGCACTGAGCCGCTTTCAGGTGTCGTGTTCAAGATCCAGCGGACTCTGCACGGCGAAAAGGTAGGACTGGCGCGGCTCTTCTCAGGCCAGTTGGCCGTCCGGGAGCACGTCGTTTTTCACCGCCCGTTAGCAACCGGGCAGTCGGCAACATACGAAGCTCGCATCACCGGGATCGAGCGGTATTACCCTGGTGGGATTGAGATCGTGAGCGAGGCGCATGCAGGTGACATCGTGCGTCTGCATGGCGTCCAGGAGTTGCAGGTTGGTGACGTGCCAGGCGAAGTGCTGGCAGATACATCCACTGCGAAGTTCCCGCCACCAACGCTCGAGAGCGTGATCCATGCACGTGATGCGGTCGATAAGGCACGGCTGTATGCCGCATTGGAACAGTTGGAGGAGCAGGATCCCCTGATCAGCATCCGGCGTGGCGATCGGGACAGCAGCATCTCCCTTCGTCTCTATGGCGAAGTCCAGAAGGAGGTCATCGAATCGACGCTCTACAACGATTACGGTGTGGCGGTGCATTTCGGCACAAGCCAGACGATCTGCATCGAGCGGGTTGTAGGCAGCGGTTCGGCAGCCGAGGAGATGGGCGGTGCGAATCCGTTCCAGGCTTCAGTGGCCTTCAGGGTCGAGCTTGGGACTCCTGAGGGTGGGATCACCTACCGACGCGAGCTGGGCTCGCTCCCCCTGGCGTTCTACCGTGCGATCGAGGAAACCGTCTACGAGACACTACGAGAGGGGCTGCATGGCTGCGAGGTGCGGGACTGCGTCGTGACCCTGACGAAGGTCGGTTTTAGTTCCGTGACCAGCACCGCCGGTGATTTCCGCAAGCTCACGCCACTTGTGCTGATGCAGGCACTCGAACGAGCCGGCACAGAGGTCTGCGAGCCGATCGAACGGTTCACGCTTGAAGTTCCACAGGATGGGGTTGGCGAAGCGTACAGGATGTTGTCCTCTGCTCGTGCGACGCCGGAGGAAGCGACCCCGGATGGTGACATGATCCGTGTGACGGGCACGATACCCTCCTCGGAAGTACAGGGCTTTGAACAGCACTTGTCTGCACTCGCGCACGGCGAGGCGATTTTCACTTCTTCCCATGAGGGATATCGACGAATGCGGGGCTGTTGGCCGGAACGTACCCGGACAGATTTCAATCCGCTCAACCGCAAATTCTACCTGGCGCTGGTGAGTCAGTCCTGAGCCGGGTATGGCAGAAGAGGTGTCAGGAGGTCGCGGGTCCGTTTGCCCGTTGCTTCCGGAAGCGTATGTCGATGCGGCGTTGCCTCGACACCTGATGTCAACGACTTAACTTCCCTCTTGACATCAAGACTGAGGGGATTGACCATCCACAAGATTGAGTCGGAGCGACCTTTCGCGCGCGATCTGGGAACGGGAATGACTTCATGAAGCGGCTTGGGGTGATTGGATACGGCGGGCGCATCCGCCACATGCTTGGCGAGATCGATCGCTACGACACCGGCGCTACGGTCGTCGCGATCATCGATCCGGCAGAAGCTCGATTGCGGGAGCAGTTCCCCGAGCAGCTTGAGAACATCACGTTCTATGACGATGTCGATCGAATGCTGGACGAGGCGGAGGTTGATGGCGTCCTGATCGGGACGCAGTGTGTCCATCACACCCCGTATGCGATCAAGGTATTGCAGCGAAACTTGCCACTCTTCCTCGAAAAGCCGGTGGCCATCCACGAACAGCAACTGGCGGAGCTCTATACGGCGTCCAGGGAGTCCTCAAGCGAGACAGTCGTCTCCTTCCCGTTGCGACTCTCACACCTGTGCCAGATGACGAGGGAGATTCTCCACAGTGGGTTGATCGGCACGATCGAGAACTTTCAGGCGATCAATAATGTACCGTAGTATGAGTCGAAATACTATAAGAGGTGTAGGCGCCATGTGG
>JAUJLY010000123.1 GCA_030447145.1 Thermomicrobiales bacterium | reverse complement strand
CGTATCAGCTGCCGTCCGAGCCGGGGCATCCCTATCCGATCGATGTCTGGTACCGCATTTGGTTCGAAGCCGCCTATCTGCCACCTGCGCTTGAGCTGGTCGTCGATGGCTTCGCGGCTGAGTACCACGAGGTTTACCTCAATGGCAGTCCGGTGGATGGTCCCGCCCATCGAAGCAGGATCGACAGTCAGATGCAGCGCCTCGATCTGACTCCACTAGCAAGGACCGGCGAAAACATGCTTTCTGTCCGGTTGAGGGTGACAAAGCCGACTGATGGCCTTCTTGATTCGGTCAAGATTACTGGCGATTTCGCGCTGGAAGAAAAGGGGGGTGGCGAGTATCGCATCGTGGCGCCTCGCGAGGCGGTGAAGCCATCGTCATGGACCTCCCAGGGCTACCCGTTCTATTCGGGGCGCGGCGTCTACCGCTCGACCTTCACCGTCCCTGCAGATGCGGAACGGAAGCGGGCCATCCTGAGCCCGGCAATGGTCGACGACGTGCTGGAGGTTGTGATCAGCGGTATTCGGGCAGGTGTCCGACTATGGGCGCCATACGACGTAGAGATCACCGAGCTCGTGAAACTGGGTGAGAATGTCCTTGAACTGCGTGTCGCAAACACCTTAATCAACCTACTGGAAGCGGTACCGCGGGTTTCCGGCCTCTCTGGTGCTCCCCGGATCGCGATGTACGAGCAGTTTGACCTTGAGTTCTCCGCCCTTTTGGCAACGGCGGATTAGGAGGTCAAGGTGGCGACACTCACCATCGAGCAGCTGACGCCGGACGACTTTGCTCCATACGGATCAGTGATCGCGCAACCTTTGGCGTCGCCGGATGCGTCTGGACCGGGCTGGGCTTGGTCGGGCGAAACACAACTCCTTTCACACGCCGACCGCTCATACGCAGTCGGATATCTCGATTTGGAGGCTGGCAAGCTGCGGTTTGATTGGGCTGAGCGCCACCTAGAAAGCATCGAGGTCATCATACCGCTCGGTGGAGATTGTTTGGTCTACGTTGGCTCTCCCGGCGACGCGCCGGAATGGGATCGATTCCGCGTCTTCCGGTTGTGCTCCGGACAGGCAGTGGTGCTCAACCAAGGGGTATGGCACGGCGCGCCGCTTGCTCTGGAACACGATCTCAAGGCGCTGGTGTTGTTGCGCCAGGGAACCGGCGCAGAGGATGTGCAGAAAGCAGAGCGTGACAGCGGTCCCGTGGAGATTGTGCGGGATGTTGTCGAAGAGAGCGAGGGAGAAAGTACCAATGCCAGTCGTTGATCGACGGGAGTTCGGTGGTCGTTTCGGGGTGAAAGAGAATTCCCAGCGGCTTGCGAACTATCGATATCTGGAAGTGCAGCTCATGGAAATGGTCGGCGGATGGTCGCATACCACACCGCAGCTGGCCCTGAAAGCCACGTTTGGCTACCACGTTTACGACCACGCCCAGGCGGCGAATATGCTCGGGGAGCGCCTTGAGCAGTTGCGTTCGGGACGCCAATATCAGGAACCGGCGACAGACGAGTTCGCTCAACTCTGTGAGTACATCTGGAATCTGGACAGCGTGGTTGACCGGCTTGTAGCCGTCTACAGGGTGATCGAGCCCCATCTGGTGAGCACGTATGTGTATCACGCCGATGCCACGGACCCGATGACCGACACGCCGACGGTGCGTCTCCTCAGGCACCTCGCGGGAATCGGTCAGTCGCACGTCGCCTGGGGGCAGGCGGTTCTGGACAACCTGACGCGGACCCCGGAAGAGCGCCGGCATGCGATGGATCTCCAGGCCGACATTGAAGGTCGTCTGCTGGAGTGTGGCGGTGTCACTGGACAGGGAATTGAGTCCCACTGGCTCGCATTCCACAGTGCGAAGGCTGAGGAGAAGGCCAAGCCACGGGTGAAGCGGGGGCGGGGAGGCTACCGCTACGCGAAGCAATGCGCTCCACTCGACCATCCGGTTGTCGAGGAGCCGTTCTGGTTTTCCGACAACCGTGACGATTTTCGCGTATACGAGGTCCAGGAGCCGTGGTCGATCGAGGATTTCCGCCAGAAGTTCCACCAACTGCTCTATGGAGAAGTTGAGACGACCGACCGCATGGGCAAAATGCTCGCGGAGTTCCCGGATCTTCCCTGGGAGATGCGTATGGAGCTCGCCCACCAAATGTGGGATGAAGCCCGGCATATCGAGATTGTCGCCAAGGCAGTGGAAGATGAGCTGGGCGGGGAGCTTGGGTATGGCCCGTGGACTCTCCTCTGGTGGTGGATGCAGAATGACCCGGACCCCCTGAAGCGCCTGACGGTGACCAATAGCTGGGCCGAGGCGAACCTCATGCACACCCTCCGAGAGTGGCGAAGCGAGGCCGAGAAACGCGGCTATACGCGGATCGCCGAGCTTGCCGATTACCTGCAGGCCGACGAACGGACCCATGTGATGCTTGGCACCGACTGGATCCGCGAGCTGACCAAGGACAGTCCCGAACGTGTCGATGAGCTGGTGTCCTGGGGAGAGGATGCAGTCGCAAAAATGGATGCATTCTGGGCGCGTGAGTCAGGGAATCCGACAGCCCGGCAAGACCGCGAACATGTCCCGTTCACTTTCCTCAAGGCGAAGAAATCAAAATCGGAAGTCGCTCAGGGGGCAGTCGCGGGATCTTAACACGAACGTCGGCTACGGGCGGGGCGAGCGGAGCCAATCCTCCGCCCCGTCCTTTTTTATGATGAGAATGGGACATTTACATGGAGCGCGGCGTCTATTTCGATGCATGGTTTCCACGTCAGCACTGCTATCACCCGAGCTTGCCGCCACGTCGGCTCCGCATGATCGACGATCTGGTGGACTATCGATCAACCATCCTCGTCTGGTCCGCCCTGGGCGGCGGATCGATCTCCTTGCCATACCTCGAAGAGGAAGCGTATGGCGACATCGATCCACGTTTCCGCTTCTACGGCTTTGTCAATGATGCCGAGTTCATCAGGCACTGCCAGGAGCAGGGTATCAAGGTCTTCGGCATCGTCTTCGAGGTCCAGGGCTGGGAGTTTCCGGTAGAGCTCAATGAAGAAGAGGACCGGATTCTCGCCCTGAATGAGCCACGGGGGGTGGGAAAACGGGACTGGCTCGGCTTGCGAGAGTTCTCGCAGGACCGCTATCCAAATCTGTGGCCCTCGTTCAAAACCTACTTTTCCGACGGGCTGGTCAACAGCGACGGCGAACCTGTTACCGACCTCCTGGAGGAATGTTGCTCCCGCGACATCGATGGTGTTCCTTGCCATGCCCACTGGGTCGAGTGCCCTGATCGGGAGCATTACTGCTACACCATGGACCGGAATAACCCGGTTTGGCGAGAGTACCTGAAGGCGATCATTCGCATCCAGATCGATGCCGGTGTGGCGGGTGTCCAACTCGATGAGGCTGAACTACCCCTCACGAGCCTTCAATACGGCGGATGCTTCTGCAAGGACTGCATAAAGGGGTTCCGCGAGCACCTTCAGGGACTATCCCGGCACGCACTCCCCGAGAACCTGCGTGATGCCGACCTCTCCGCATTCCACTACGGTGAGTGGCTGAAGGAGCAGGGCTACGACTTCAAGTCCCGCCGCGGGGAGACACCCCTCTTCTGGGAATACCTTCGCTTCCAGCGTGGTGCAATCACGCGCTACTTCGCAGAATTGGCTGATTACGCTCGCGACTATGCGGCGGAGCAGGGGCGGGAAGTTCTCGTTTCAGGCAATTTCTTCAATATCCTGGACCAGTATTACGCACTTGAGCCCAAGGTCGACATGGTCATCACGGAGATGCGGAATACGCGGTACCGGCAACCCGCTTGGTATCGCTACGTCCAGGGGTTCACCGGAACGAAGCCGGTCGTCGTAGTCGAAAACCCATACGGTGGGGTGGTTCCCGAACTGGTCGACAAGCTCAAGGTAGGCAAGGGATACGATCTCTTCCGGATGTCGCTCTATGAAGCCGCCGCTCTCGGGGCAAACATGAGCGTTCCTTACGGGGCGTGGATGGGAAGCGTGGAGCAGGACGCGTTCTATCCTCCGCATGAGCTTTGTGTCGAAATCCAGACGTTCCTTGCCGACCACGAACATCTCTATGGCAAGAATAGCTACGCTGAGACTGCGGTCGTCTACAGTCTCGAGAGCAACTTCTACGGCGGTGCGCGGCCCGAGCAGATAGCGAACAACACCCGGAACATCGACGGGGAGGAGCAAATCCCGTTCTGGACCGTCTGCGAAAAACTCTCTTCCGCGGCGCAGCCGTATGACGTCCTTTTCTTTCCCGATGGAACGCTACGGAAAGATGACCTGTCGTTGGATGCCCTGAGCAAGTACCGGACGCTTTTACTCCCGGACTGCCCTTTCCTGACCGAGGAACAGGCCGTCCTGATCGTTCATCATCTGGAGCAGGGAGGACAGGTGATTGTGCAAGGCGAGGTTGGGCTGAATCTTCCCGACAGGATGCGTGAAAATATGCTCGCGCATCAGAACACCCGTGCGGTCTGTTCGGCTTTGTCCGATGTAACCAGTCTTGTTCTGTCCGATCCGCAGGTGCACGTCACGCCATCTGCCGACCTTGCAGTCAACGTCGTACAGCTTGAGCACGGTGCTGCGGTCCATATTATTCGGTACGACTACCGGGAAACAGACGACGAGGTGCCCACGCTCGAAACTCTTCGGCTCACTCTTCGACTTCCGGATCGCTTTGACACCATTGAACTATGCGACCCGGCGAGGCGGCTGGAAGGAGAACTCTCCAGGGACAGAAACACTCACACGCTCACCTTACGCAACGTGCCACTTTACAGCATTGTGTATCTAGGCCGTACCGGAAACGATTGAGATGCGGTTGACCTTCAGTACTGCAGGAGAACAGTATCATGCGCTATAGCCAATTGGTCGCGCCCCGGCAATCGGCAGTTGTAGACGAGGTGGTCCGCGAACCGGGCGAAAGCGAAGTGCTGATCCGTATCGGCACGTGTGGTGTCTGTGCTTCCGAGCTCCACCCGTGGATGGACGGCGTATCAAATTACCCTTACCGGTTCGGCCATGAACCCGTGGGAGTGGTGGAGAGCATTGGCCCGGGGGTCAATGGGTTGGCGGAGGGTGACAGGGTAACTGGCCTGTTCCAGAAGGCGTTCAGCGATCTTTGCATCGCCAGGAAAGAGGAGGTTCTCCGCGTCCCGGACGGTGTGCCCGACGAGAGCGCACTAGGTGAGCCGCTTGCATGCCTCGTTAACGCTCAGCGCCGCACGCCCGTCCAGCTTGCCGATCGCGTAGCTCTCGTCGGACTCGGCTATATGGGACTTGGGCTGCTGCAACTCATGAAATTGAGGGGTCCCAGCAAAATCGTAGCAATCGATATCCGGGACGAAGCGCGGGCGAAGGCGACAGAGCTGGGCGCGGACGAGGTCTACCATCCTTCGGATGTCCCGGAGGAGTATTTCCTTACGGAGTTCCAGGATTGGGACAGCGGGCGAGGGCTGGACGTTGTTGTCGAGGCATCGGGAAGCCAGTCCGGCTTGACGCTGGCCGGGAAACTTGTACGCGCCCACGGCGTGCTCTCGATTCTTGGCTACCATCAGGGCGGTGACCGTCAAGTCGATGTCCAGATGTGGAACTGGAAGGCAATAGATGTCGTCAACGCTCATGTCCGACGGGTTGAGGACTTGATGGAGAGTATGCGCATTGGACTGGCTCTGGAAGAAAAGGGGCTGATCGATCTTGGAATCCTCGTCACCCATCGCTTCGGTCTGGATGAGGTTGACCAGGCCTACGCCGCGCTTCGGGACAAGCCCGAAGGCTTTATTAAAGCTGTCGTGCGACCGTAATGCTGCGGCCGCCAGACGGTTGCCCTGAGAGACGAGAATACGTGCTTGTACGCTCCGGCGTATGGTATCGCTACGTCCAGGGGTTCACCGGAACGAAGCCGGTCGTCGCCAGTCGGACGGCCGCGTCTCCTCTCGACAGGCGCAGACTAGAAATCGGTCACGGATGGGAAGAGCACACGCAAGCTACAGTAATCAGGCAGTCTGTCTCTATGGGATGGGAGTGCTCACGGCATGGCCCGTGCGTCACCAATCCGCTGACGGGAGTCGTCGAGAGACCCCGAATTGCGTCGACAAGTTGAAGTTCAACTAGGAGGGTTTCATGGCAAAGATCAACCCCATCGAATTGCAGAAATCGCTGAAAGGCGTTGACTACCCCGCGAGCAAGGACGACGTCGTGAAGGCGGCCGAGCAGAATGGGGCCGATGAGGAAATTCTCGAGGCCTTGGGGAACATGTCTGACAATACCTTTTAGAAGCCGACCGACGTGAGCAAGGCTCTCGGCGACGAGATGTAGCGCCGCGGGCTGGAATCGCGTCACGCCAGGCCGGGAGACCCCCTCGCGCCGGGCTTTGTTATATTCGGGACCTGGAGACAGGTGAGGAGCGGATATTTCGGAACCGCCGGGCAATGAAGCTACGGCACGATAAGGCCCAGCATTTGGGGACTGATGAATGACACAACCGGTTTTGGTGATTGTCCTGATCTTGGCATGGTTGCAATTGTCAACGCCAGTAATGGGAACTCCCTCAGGAGAGTCGGACTATTGGAATGGTGACGTGCCAATGATGCTGGGAAATGCGGCACGTACCGGTCAAATGCCCGGTCCTGGCCCTGATCCAGATCACCGGCTGGTCATGCGCTGGACCGGAGCCATGGCGCGTCAAGCCATATCACCTCCTGTCGTCGTCAATGAAATTCTTTACGTCGGCGGCAGCCCCGGGTGGGTGGGGGCTTTGGATACAGCGTCCGGCGAGGTCATCTGGCAGGAGTCGACCAGCGCTGGCATTTTAGCGGCTCCTGTCTGGCATGATGGCCTGTTGTATGTCGGCACAATGGACGGCACGGTCATCGCATTTGATGCGCGAACAGGGGAGAGAGCCTGGACCCGGCAATCCGGGAACTCGGGCCTGACGTCGCCATTAGTCACGGATGACTTCGTCATAGTCGCGAGCCAGTCCTCGAGCGTCACCTCCCTGGATGCCAAGACGGGTGAGACTCTTTGGAGCACACCAATCGCCGCAAACGTGATGACCGCTCCCTCCTATGGTGAGGGAAAAGTCTATGTTGGAGATCGTGTGGGAACGATCTATGCACTCGATGCACAAACAGGTTCGATCGACTGGAGACTTCCTACGAGCTCGGCAATTGAGGGCGCCATCGCTCTGGGGGACGGGACACTCTATGCCGGAGGCGCGCGCGGGGTCATCGCAGTCACTGCCCGTACTGGAAAAACCATCTGGCGTGCCCCAACCTCTGGCCATGTTACCGGTTCTCAGGCGATCGTTGGCAGCGTCGTTTTTACCCCGATCTCGACCGGAGTCATCGCCCTCAATGCATCGACGGGGAAGACGGTCTGGGGGCGACCGCTGGGCGCCGCTGCTGCTCCGCCGGTTGTCGCAGATGGAGCGGTCTACGTTGGGGGCGAGGACGGGTATGTATACGCGATTGACGCCTCGACGGGCGGTCTTCTCTGGAAATCTCCTGTTGCGGCAGGGGTGAAGAATCCCGCTGTGGTCTTGGAAGGGACCGTGTATTTCACGGACAACGGGGGAACCGTGTATGCGCTGGCAGCGGTGGAGGAGTAGCGGTGCT
>JAUJLY010000122.1 GCA_030447145.1 Thermomicrobiales bacterium | reverse complement strand
CACCTGCTCAAGCGCTTCGGTGACCTTAATGTCCCGCGGGCATGCGTCCGTGCAATTGAAGATCGTTCGGCATCGCCATACGCCGGACCCCTTGTTAAGGATCTGTAACCGCTCCGCCGTGCCTTGATCCCTGCTGTCAAAGATGAACCGGTGTGCGTTCACGATGGCAGCGGGACCAACGAACTCGTCGTTGGTCCAGGTGATTGGACAAGCAGTCGTGCATGCCGCGCAAAGAATGCACTTGGTCGTATCGTCGAACCGGTGGCGCTCAGCCGGTGACTGCAGCCGTTCTCTCGCTGTCGGGGAGTCCTCGGCGATGAGGTATGGCTTTACAGACTTGTAGGAATCGAAAAACTGGTCCATATCAACCAGGAGATCCTTCTCGACCTTGAAGCCAATCAGGGGCTCGAGCGTGACGCGCTTCCCGAGGTCCTGCATGAGGACCTTGCATGCGAGGCGGTTCCGACCATTGATCCGCATGGCATCCGAGCCACAGATTCCGTGCGCGCAGGACCGACGATAGGCGAGCGTGCCGTCGTGATACCACCGTATGTAGTTGAGCGCATCCAGTACCCGGTCGGTGCCTTCCACCTCTACCTTGTATTCCTCGAAATGGGCCTTGGTATCGGTTTCAGGGTTGAACCGCTTGATTCGAAGGGTGACCTCCACGGAGATGCCTTTCTGTGCTGATCAGAATCGAGATCCGAAATGGGTGAGGAGCAATCTAGTATTTGCGCTCTTTTGGCTGCATGGTCGTGATGACCACTGGTTTCTTCTCGGACCGCAAGGAGCCGTCATTGTTCCGGTAGACCATCGAGTGGGCCAGCCAATTCTGGTCGTCCCGGGCCTCGTAGTCATCCCGGTAATGAGCACCACGGCTCTCTTTCCGGGCAAGCGCACCCTCGATAATAGTCTCCGCGCAGTCGAGCATGTTACCGAGCTCCAGCGCTTCAAGTAGGTCCATGTTGTAAATGCGTCCGCGATCCATGATCGCTGCATTGGCATATGCGCTCTTGAGCTCGGAAATCCTCGCTTGCGCTTCTTGCATGCCGGTTTCGTTTCTGACGACGGACACCTTGTCCATCATGACTTCCTGCATCCCGGATCGGATGTCGGCGATCCGCTCGCCGCTCTGCCGGTTCAGCAACGTGTCGATGTCTGAACGTGCATTGTCCTCCGGGTTCGAAGGCAGTTCCGCCCAGTCGACGTTTTGAATCTCTTCGTACATGCGTTTTCCGGCGCGGCGCCCGAAGACGACGAGGTCGACCAGCGAGTTCGTCCCCAGCCGATTCGCGCCGTGGACAGAAACGCATGCCGATTCGCCTGCCGAGTAGAGACCGGGAACAGCGGTTCCTGCCGGATCCCGGATGACCTGGCCTTCAATGTTCGTGGGCAGCCCGCCCATCGCGTAGTGGGCGGTGGGCTGGATCGGCACGCCCTCCTCCTTCGGTTCGACGCCGAGATAGACGCGTGCGAAGTCGGTAATGTCAGGGAGCTTCTCGTCGATGACCTCGGGCGGCAGATGCGAGACATCGAGCAGGACATAGTCCTTGCCATCGATGCCGCGTCCTTCTCTGATTTCCTGGTGGATGAAGCGGGACATCATGTCCCGAGGGGCGAGGTCCTTCATCGTGGGCGCGTAGCGGGCGGCGAAGGCCTCACCTTCGCTGTTCCGGACAACGCCTCCCTCACCACGGGCGGCCTCCGACAGGAGGATGCCTAGCTTGTAAAGGCCCGTCGGGTGGAACTGGTACATCTCCATGTCCATCAGAGGAATGCCGTGACGGAACGGAATGGCGACGCCATCACCAGTTCCCGCCATGGCGTTCGACGTCACCTTGAAGACGCGGCCAAATCCACCACTGGCAATGAGGACCGTCTTCGCATGGATAGTATGAAGTTCGCCAGTCTTGATTTGATAGGTCACTACACCGCAGCACGTGCCGTCGGCGGCGAAGATAACATCCACCAGGTGATGCTCGTCGAAGAAATTGACGTTGTGCTTGATCCCCTGCTGGTACAGCGTCTGGATGATCATGTGGCCGGTGCGGTCCGCCGCGTAACACGCACGGCGGACGGGCCCCTCTCCGAAGTTACGGCTATGGCCACCAAACCGGCGCTGGTCGATCCTTCCGTCGGGCGTCCGGTTGAAGGGCAAGCCCATATGCTCAAGCTCCAGAACGGCGTCGATCGCTTCCCGGGTGAGGACCTCGGCGGCATCCTGGTCAACGAGGTAGTCGCCCCCCTTGACCGTGTCGTACATGTGCCATTCCCAATGGTCTTCTTCCGTGTTCCCAAGGGCGGCGCTGATGCCACCTTGCGCCGCGCCAGTATGGGAGCGAGTCGGGTAGAGCTTGCTGACGACGGCAATGTTGGCTTTCCCGGCCAGCTGAATCGCAGCCATTAACCCCGCGCCGCCGGCTCCGACGATGACCGCGTCGTACCGGTGATATGCCATCAAGTTGCTCCTTCATACCGGGCATCTGCCCGTACGCACTCTCTCCACTTCATTGTGCCATTTATGCCGTGAGCGCGCGAGATAATGCCCCTCACAAAGCCGCAACTGGAGCCGCTGATCTGGCTCTGGAGAACCGCTCGGTCGTCATCTGGACGGCTCTGGGTGTTGGAGTGGGAGGGCGGGAAAGTGAGCAGGGAATTGTGGAAACTCCGGTATACTTTCGGGAGCGCGATGCCGGCGCTATCCACGCAGATTCCCAGAGGAGAACGCACGTGCCATCGACGCAGTCACCGCCGTTATCGGATGTCCTGAACGTCGCCGAGACCTACGTCGAGCCCATCGTTGAGCTCACAACCCGTCTCAGCGAAGTCCCTGCGCCCACTAACGACGAAGCACTCCGCGCAGCCGCTGTTCGGGAGGAATTGGAGCAACTCGGATACGAGGATGTGACCGAGGATGAACTCCATAACGTCACGGGCCGTATTGCCGGGACGGATTCCTCGCTTTGCCTGTTGCTCGCCGGCCACATCGATACGGTCTTCCCGAGCGATGTGAACCTGACAGTGACCCGGGAGGGTGATGTACTTCACGGCCCGGGCGTCGGTGACAATACGGTCAGTGTCGCCTCAGTCGCCATGGTGGGCCGGGCTCTGAGGGATCTCGGCATTGTGCCCGCCGTCGACATTGTTGTCACCGGGAATGTCGGAGAGGAGGGGCTCGGCGACCTTCGCGGGATGCGTGCGGTGGTCGACGCACTTCCTAATCTCGGTGGTGCGATTGCGGTCGAGGGGCATTCGCTCGGCCGGATCACCCACCGGGCGGTCGGCAGCCGCCGCTTGCGCGTTACCGTCATCGGTCCTGGGGGTCACAGCTGGGGACAGGCCGGGCTTCCGAGTGCGATCCATCATTTGGCGAGGATCGTAGCTCGATTGGATGCGATTCCCTTGACCGACGATCCCAAGACCTCCTTCAATGCGGGCATTTTTCAGGGCGGCATCAGCGTCAACACGATTGCTCCGGAAGCGGTAGCCGTCCTCGATATGAGATCGACGAGCGCCAAGGCGTTGGCCGGCCTGGTTTCAGAAGTCGAACGTGTGCTTGCAATGCCAGCACCTGATGGGATCGATGTAGACGTTGATGTGGTCGGTGATCGCCCTGCCGGTGAGCTTCCTGCAGACAGAGGCCTGGTCCCAGTCGCTACATCCGTTCTCCGGGAGCTGGGATTCGATGTCGCCTACGATACTTCCAGCACCGACGCCAACATTCCCATTAGCAGGGGTATCCCCGCTATCTGTATCGGCCTCACTACCGGGGGAAACGTGCATCGGGTAGACGAATATATCAATATCTCCCCACTGGCAAAGGGCTTCGCCCAGTTGCTGTTGACGGCAACCCGCTCTGCCGATGCCATAGCTACCGGGCAGTTGTAGCGAAGCACTCAGAACATCATGGACCGCTGAGATGTCTCAGCCTGGAAAGTACCGTTATCGTGCCCGATTCTCTTACAGGTGCCGCCGATGGACCCGAATATGTGGCCATCGATGTAGAAGCAACGGGGTTGAACCCACAGACTGACGAGGTTATTGAAGTCGGACTCGTGGTCTTCACGCGTGATCGCGAAATTTTCCGGTACTGCCGCACGATTAAGCCCAAACAGCAGGTATCGCGCGACATACTTCAACTGACAGGTATCACTGCGGAGGATCTGGAGACGAGCCCATCCTTCGCCGAGGTCGCGGACGAGTTCCGTGAGCAAATTGGGGCGCGTCCAATTGTGGGCCAGAGCGTCGGGCACGATCTGGCCTTGCTCGCGAGTGCTGGACTGAAGCCTGCGAACCGGACAATTGATACGTATCGGCTGGCGTCGGCCCTGCTCCCCGATCTGCCGAATTACCAGTTGGGAACAATTGCTGGCCACCTGGGGCATGAGATCAGCGGGGAGGACAGGCATCGGGCGCTACACGATGCACTCGCGGCAATGCATGTGTTCAAGGCCCTCCTGGACAGGATCGATGATTACGATCCGTCTACTCTGAGCCAGGTTGCAATGTTCGCGAGGACCGCAGGCTGGCCCGAAGCTCCGTTCTTCCAGAATGCTGCACGAGAGCGACGAGAAGCACCCTTGTTCCTGGCGGATCGTCCTCCGACGGTGCCGCTTGAGTTGCAGTTTCTTGTTTCCCGGGACCGTCCAGAACCCCTGCACGCGACTGGTTCCTCCGAACCAGTTGACATCGATCGCATTGAACGACTTTTGGGGAGGGATGGTCCTCTCTCGCGGGTCCTCGAGAAATACGAACCCAGGCCGACTCAGGTGACGATGGCCAAGGCGGTCGCAGGGTCGCTGAACAACGAACAGCAGTTACTCGTCGAGGCCGGGACTGGTACAGGCAAGAGCCTGGCGTACCTGCTGCCCGCCGCCATGTTTGCCATTGCGCGCGGCGAGCGGGTGGTGGTGAGTACTGCTACGATCGCCCTTCAGGACCAGCTCTACCGGAAGGACCTTCCGGACGTTCATACCGCCCTCGTCGAAGCGGGAATCAATGAAGAGCTGCATGTCGCGGTCATGAAGGGACGGCAGAACTATCTCTGCCTCAAACAGTGGTTCGCGCACAGTAACGACCCCGTGGAGGACGAGCATGACGCCTCCTTGCGCGCCAAGATTTTTCTCTGGCTCGGACAAACCAGTACCGGGGATCGGGCAGAGCTGCGTCTAACCACAGAAGAAGAGCGTCACTGGAGGAAGTTTGCGTCGGAACGGGGCCGGTGCACCGTCGGCCGTTGCCCATACGCAGGCAGCAATCAGTGTTTCTTTCACCGGGCTCGATACAATGCCATGCACGCGCACATCGTGATTGCCAATCATTCGCTGGTCCTCTCCAACGCGGCGGAAGGACGGGTCCTACCCAGCTTCGAGCGGCTTGTCATCGACGAGGCGCATCACCTCGAGGATGAAGCAACAAGGCAGCTCAGCTTTGTGGTGGATCGTCCCGCTGTGGACGACGCAGTGAAGGCGCTTGCACGGTCGGACGGTGCAGTTCAGGGCGGGGCGATTCCCATCGCCGCCGCAGTGCTGACCAGGTTGAAGGACAGTACGGCGATCAAACACTCTGACGAGGCCCGATCCCTAGCGGACGAAGCCGTGCACTCCGCGACGCAGATCAACTCGCTGACGGGCGAGCTGTTCAATCGATTGTCACAGCTGGTAGGCAAGCCGCGGTTCGGTGGCGCCGCCGGTTATGCCCAGTCGCAGCGCATCACAGAACAGATGCGAGACAGCGGCTCGTTCGTTCAGGCAGCACTCATCTGGGAAGAGCTCGAGCACCTCCTGAGGAAGATCCAGGAGGCGGGCGCCTGGTTCCTGCAGGTCATGGACGAGGTGTCCCTTCCCAATGACGACACGCACCCATTGGTCCAACAGCGGGATGATGCGATTGTGGAGCTCATGACAGGTGTTGATCAGCTCAGCGACGTGATGCGCCAGCTGCATGAGTGTCTCGGCGAGCTGGACCCCACCAGCGTTTATTGGATCCAGCGATTCGGACAGTTAGGGTTGATCTCGCTGAACGGAGCGCCACTCGATGTCAGCGTCCTCCTGAACCAGTATGTCTATGCGAGTCTTCGCACCGTTGTGTTGACTTCTGCGACCTTGACTATCGACGGGTCGTTCTCGTTTATCGTAGAGCATCTCGGCCTGCTCGACGCCACGACACTTGATCTCGGCTCACCATTCGATCATGAAAACACTACCCTGGTGTATGTTCCCGAGGATATGCCTGAGCCGAATCATCCCAACTACACGAGCGTGCTTCATGATGTTCTCGGCGAGGCGCTCATCGGAACGCAAGGACGGGCACTGGTTCTATTCACCAGCCATAGATCCTTACGTGACGCGCGGAACGCCCTCAAGGAACCACTGGAGAGTCATAACATCATTGTGCTCGGCCAGGGCGTTGATGGAAGTTCCCGGAACCTCATCGAGCGCCTGCGGACCGAGGAGGGAACTGTTGTCTTCGGCACGTCGTCGTTCTGGGAAGGCGTGGACGTGGTCGGCGACGCCCTTAGCATGGTGATCATCACGAAGTTCCCATTTTCCGTACCGTCCGATCCGATCTTTGAGGCGCGAAGCGAGCTGTATGACCAACCGTTTATGGAGTTGTCACTGCCGCTTGCCGTATTGAAATTCAAGCAGGGGTTCGGGCGGTTGATCCGGAGCGCGGAAGATCGTGGCGTGTGCGCTATCCTCGACAAGAGGGCCATATCGAAACGGTATGGGGCATCATTTATCCAGTCATTGCCACCCTGTCATGTCGTCATTGGCTCGTCATACGAGCTTCCCGACGAGGCCGCGAGATGGATCGCGGCAAAACCCGCTCGTGTTGGTCAATAGCGCAAGGAAACATCCCGATGGACAACCCGGACATCAGCCGAAATATTTCATTAGAGCTTGCGCGATGCACGGAAGCGGCCGCGCTCATGTCGGCTCGCTGGATGGGTCGTGGCGATAAGGAGACAGCCGATCAGGCCGCTGTTGACGCCATGCGCCAGCTTCTCAATACGATCGACATGGACGCCACGGTGGTGATCGGCGAAGGAGAAAAGGACGAGGCCCCAATGCTCTACGTCGGCGAGCGGCTGGGTTGTGCCGATGCGCCGAAGGTCGATATTGCGGTCGATCCTGTGGAAGGTACGCGCTTGCTGGCGCAAGGGCAGCCGAACGCACTTTGCGTTATCGCTATCGCCGAGCGAGGTGCGTTCTATGGTTGGCAAGACATCGCGTACATGGAGAAGATCGCGGTCGGGCCATCCGCGGCGGGGCGGATCGATATCACCAGGTCAGTAACGGAAAACCTGATCAGCATCGCCGATGCAAAGGGGATGAAGGTTGAGGATCTCACCGTCGTGGTGCTGGATCGGTCCAGGCACGAAGAGATCATACGGGAGACGCGCGCGGCAGGATCGCGAATCAAGCTCATAACCGATGGAGATGTCGCCGGAGCCTTCCAGACCTCGATAGCGGGGACCGGAGTCGACCTGCTACTGGGGATTCGCGCCTCACCCGACGCAGAGATGACGGCCGACGCCCTCACCAGTGAGGGAGGCGATATTCAGTGGCGTGCCGCGGCACGGGCGGCGGCGCGGCGGGCGGTCGACCTGCTCGAGGGCTACGACCAGAAGAGG
>JAUJLY010000121.1 GCA_030447145.1 Thermomicrobiales bacterium | reverse complement strand
CCCGCCGGGCACGCTCGTCGCCGCCCGGCTCCCGGTTGCGGTGGGCGCCGGCAAGCTACGCGCTCTTTCCGCATCTCTCGGTACGGGACAATGTTGCCTTCGGCCTGCCGCGTGGAAAGACTCGCAACCACCGTGTACACGAGGTGCTGGAGCGGGTAGGGCTTGGCCCCTGGATCGACCAGATGCCGCAGTTCCTCTCCGGTGGGCAACAACAACGCGTCGCGCTCGCACGCGCCCTGGCCCCCAACCCATCGATCGTGATGCTCGACGAGCCCTTCTCCAACCTTGATCCGGCGCTGCGTATACAGGTCCGGGCGGATGTTCGCCGCATCCTGCAGGAGGCCGGTGTCACGGCGATCCTCGTGACCCATGACCAGGAGGAGGCCCTCAGCATCGCCGACCGCATCGCGGTCCTGTTCAATGGGAGGATCACGCAGGTCGGTACACCGGAGGATGTCTACGAACGTCCCGTCAGCCGGGAGGTTGCTGCATTCGTCGGTGATGCGCAGTTCCTGCCGGGCGCGGCTCAAGAGACGTTCGCGGAGACGGAGATTGGAAGGCTGGAATTACTCAAGCCCGACGAAGGGCCCGTCGATCTCCTGATCCGACCCGAGATGATCTCCCTTGCCCCCTACGCCGATGACCCCAAACCCGTTCCAGGCACCGTACGATCTCGCAGGTTTTTTGGCCGGGACCAGCAAGTTGACGTTGTGCTGGCAAGTGGGACAGAGATGACCGCGCGCGTCCCTGCACTCCACCGGTTCGCCGCTGGCGAGCGCGTGTCGGTGTCCGTCGCGCAGCCGGTCCTCCCCTTCCCGAAGCAAAGCGATCCAGTCTAGAACGAAAGGGATCAGCCGATCCCAAGGATACTCCCGACAGCGGGCGATGCCCCACTCCTGGCGGCCGTCCCGAACAACTCTGCTCCGGTTATTGGTGGCTAGAGCGGTTCTCGAAGCAAGTAGCCGCCCTGATATCGACCTTCGGTCGATCTGGCCGACACCGCTTCGCGGGTGTGGCCCCTGCCGGCACTTCTTTCAATCACCGCTTTAGCCGATGCGGTGGCGTACTCCCGCATCGTGCCGGATGATCCAATGTGCCTCACCTTTCAGCGCCATAGTCCGGGAACATCGAAGCGGGGCACCGAAAGGAACCGGTGCCCCGCTGGATAGCGTGCCTTGATTGAACCAGTTCCTACTGTCCAGAGGCGACCTCGGCCATATCGGGGCTCACTCGGCGGATCGCGCCATAGGATCCATAGGTGGAGACAAACGTGTCCTCGGAAACGAGGTTGCCCTCCGCGTCATGGACGTAGCGGACCACGGTCACCCGCAGCCCATCCATCGCGGGCTGTTCTTCAACGGTGCCTGGCGGGAGCTGCTCGTCGGTGACCACCGACACCTCATCGGTCGCCCACTCAATCACCTCGACCACCGGCTCATCAAAGGTGACGGCGTAGCCGGTGTTTGCCCCCAGAAGCTCCACCTTCAGCTCGCCATCCACGGTCTTGGCGCTCACCATCAACCAGGAATCGGTCGTATTCCGGAACTGGAGGTCTGTGCTGTCCTCGGGAACGGCGCTGTTCTGGACGATCGCGGCATCAAATCCCGGTGACCAACCGCCCATCTCGTAGAAGGGAGAGCGATAGGAATGTTGCCACCACTCCTCGATCGGGAACCCCGCATCCAGCGCGGCACGGAAAACCGTGGTCGACACCTGGCAGACACCCCCAGCGAGCGATTGCCCATTCGGTCCATCGAGATAGGACCCGGCATCCATATACATGCCGTTGAAGAGGTCACCGACCGCTGCATTAAAGGAGAAGACCTCACCAGGCGCGACCAGCGTGCCGTCGACCATATAGGCCGCGACCTCGACATTGTTCGTCCGACCGGGACCAGAACCGGCATAGACTGAGTCACCTACGCCAACCACCTCGGTGATGTCGAGCTGGGCCATCTGCTCCTCAGTCGTGATCTCAGGCGAGGCATGGACGCTGACGGTCAGAGCGACCTCGTGATCACCGTTTGCCAACGCTTGGTGCATCGACACCACGAAGGCCGGGCGATCGAGCGATTTTCCCTCTTCTGCGGGGACCAACCACGACTTCGTTCCCAGATCCTGCACCCAGGAGTCCGCTGCTTCGCCATCGATCTCCGCCGCTATGTGCTCGACAAGCGCATCGAGCACGGCGGCATCCCAGGAAAGCTGAAGGAGACCATCGGAAGTCGGCACGATGCGCATGGCAGGAGCAACCTGCTCGGGTATCAATGTCCACGATTGCTCACCCTCGGTCAAAATGTACGGCTCCGCCAGCACCTCCTGGACCTGCGTGCGGGCGATCTCTGCTTCCTCGGTGGTGATCGTCGGGTCTCCCACGGATGCTTCTGCCGCGAGGAAGATCGGCTGCAGCGAGGAAAGCTGATCCAGGAGCGTTGCCTCGACCGTCTGTCGATCAACGACCAGACCCGATGTCCCCGGCGTCACCGTCGCCTTCACCCCATCGATTGTCACGGATGCATTGACGGCGGCTCCACCCAGCTCCTCAAGCCGGCTGTCGATCCAGGTGGTGAAGACCACCGGATTGAAGCTGATGGCCAGCGGCACGACCTGCGTCGAGTCTCGGTCCTCGTCCTGGCCAGAGAGGGCCATAGCGGCGAGGGACGCTTCGGCATCGTAGATGACGCCCAGCTCGGCGGGCAGTGGGGCCCAATTCTGATCGTTGATGATCACTTCGGCGGGTTGGGCGGTCAGTGCCTGAACACGGCTCGCCACGGCTTCACGGGCCGCGCCCAGATCCATACCGCCGACAAAGACGTCCCCCACCTGCGTTCCAGTGATAAATGCCTCTTGCGACGAGCCCGTTGTCATGTTCGTGACGATGGGAAAGACCAGGAGAAATGCAAGCATGCCCCAGGTCGTGGCCCGGAAGGCGCCGGTGATACGAGAACGCCTCGCGGTACGCGAGACGTGTCGTAGCGGTGCCGGTACCGAGGCTGTCATGGGCCGACGAACGAGCATGCGGGATCACATCCTTCTCTTGGGTGCGGGTCAAATGTCGAAGGCAGCGTGTCTCTGTTCGGTTGGATATGTTTCGTTGGAAACAGGAATTCCCCAGCGCGATGAATCGTACCACGAAGAACCGACAGGGCGGGCAAAAACCCTCAGTTCAACCGAAAACTCCCTGATTCGTTGGCCGGCCGGGTCGTGTTTGATCCTCGAGCGGATAAAGGGCGGCATCGGCGAGGGAGGCACCAGGAGTCCGATGTCACCGGTTCCCCATCCGTCGAAGCGCATGTGATAAAGGACAGCCACCTGAAAAGGATCTTCCCGGGTGATTGTCCTTCCTCGTGACCTTGGGCCACGACGACCCTAGCGCGGCTCGAAGCCCTCGGCGAGGGTCCAGTTCTCGATATTCCAGAAGTAACCGACAAACGGGCTTTCGAACGCCAGGTTCTCCTCTACCAGTCGGTTGGAGATGCCGGTGTAGAATGCGCGGACGGCAATCGGTACCATCACCCGCCGGCTGATCAACAGATCGTTCATTGCGATGAGCAGGCGCTGTGCCTCCTCCATCGATGTTGCCGACCGCAGGTTGTTGAAGAGTTGGTCGTACTCCCCATTCTGCCAGCGCTGGACATTCGAAAGCTGCCAGCCGTTGGATTCCTGGGCGATGTTGCTTCCATCCTCACCGGCGTACCAGTTGCTCATGAAGGTGACCGGGACCAGCGTGCTTGGCTCCTGCGACCAGATACCCATGTCGAAGTAGAAGTGCTGCAGGTTCTGGTCGTTGCCCGCCGTGGTATCGAAGAAGACGGTCGAATCCACCTGCGGTATGTCGATCTTGAATCCAATCGACTCCAGATCCTGCTTGATCACCGCCTGGGTTCGCTGCCGAACCGAGTTCACGGAAGCGATCAGGTTGAGCGCCAGCTCCACGCCGTCCTTTGTCCGGACATCACCTTCCAGCGTCCAGCCGCCTTCCTCCAGCACCTGCGCGGCCTTCTCGAGGTCGAACTCCCATGAGGTGTTCGGCGACTCGAAGAACTCGATGCCCGTCAGGATGTTCGGTGTCGCCAGTGACTCATCGCCATAGAACTCTCCGGCAATCAGGGTGCGATTGATCGCGAGGTTGATCGCATCGCGGACTGCCTTGTCGGTGAGGATCGGATGGGGCGTATCCTTCTGCGAACGCTGGCCGTCCACCTCGGTGTTCGGGTCCGAAAAGTTGAAGTAAAGCGCCTCGAGCGTTGTGCCGGTGGTCAGCAGCAGTTCACCGTTCTCACCGGTTTCGCGCAGACTCTCGATGACGTCGGGCTCAGCCTGGACGTTCCAGGCGAAGTCAAAGTCGCCCGTCTGCAGCACAGCACGTCCGGCGCCCACGGCATCACCGCCGCCCTTGACAAGAATGCGCGCGAAGTACGGCTTGTCCGGCACGCGGTAGCGCTGGTTGATTACATACGTTCCCTGATCGTTCGGGCTGAACGACTCAAGGACGTACGGGCCGGTGCCGATCGGGTTGGTTTGGAACTCGTTGTTCGGGCTCGTCGGATCGTCGCCGAAGGCGTGCGCCGGCAGGATGGCGCCGAGGCTGTTTCCTGTGAACGGGTCGAACCAGTTGATCGCGGGCTCCCCGTAGCTCACCTTCGCGGTCTTTTCGTTGATAACTTCGATATTCTCGATCACCGACCACTGCTCGAAGCTGGTCGACGCGTTGCCCGGCTCAAGGATCCACTGCCAAGTGAAGACGATATCCTCAGCCGTCACCGGCTCACCATCGCTCCAGACCAGATCCGGCTTGATCTTCAGCGTCGCGCTGGAGAGATCCTCGGCGAGCGAGCCATTCTCAACGGACGGCGTCTCCGTGAGCAGGATCGGCTGGATCGAGTTATCAGGGTAGTAGTTGAGCATCGGCTCCATCACGAACTGGTAGCCGGCGTCCGCTCCGAGGTGTGGATTCAGCACCGTTGGAGCCTGCCACCAGAGGATGCGGAGCTCGCCGGATTCGCCTCGTGACTTGCCTTCAGTGTTGACGGCTGGCTTCTTCGCTTGCCCGGTCACGATCGCCATTGGGGAAGCATCGGGAGAGGCACCCGGCGTCGCCTGGGCAGCAGCGGGATTGCCGCCGTTCGCCAGAAAAGTGGCGGCAGCGGCGGAAACACCGAGTGTGGTCGCGCCAGAGATGAATCCGCGTCGCGAGATTGCTCCCCGGTGATATGAATCCCGGAGCGCGGAGACCAGCTTTGGCGTGTTGAGGAGGTCAGCTGTCTTCATAAATGAGATGTGCTTTCTGTCTGGCGGGTCAGCCGGCCTGTCTTGATGTCGTTCGCGCCAACCCCTGCGGGTTCATCGTATGCATGGAAGATGTGGCAACTGGGCGACCACCGTTCAGCCATGAACCGTGATTCTAACGATTTCCGCGCCATTATGCAATAGTACCCAAATGGAAGTCACTTCTCTATCGGTATCAGAGCAACACCCGAGGCCCCGCCATCGGTACGCAAAACGCTCGTACCGTCCTAACCCGGCCCCAGCCAAGCCGCCTCGGTGGTTCGGAAGGGGATGACCACGTACTGCTCCGCTTCCTGCGAGCTATTCCTGGCACATACGCCGGCCACAACGGTTTCTCCTACCGACGGATGGCCGTCGCTCATCTCCAATCCCTTGAGGCCAATTCCACCACCTGATTGGTGCGTCCTGGTTCCCGCAACAAATCTGCCCGAGTAGTCGGTCTGTCACGAAGACGGCGGTCCGTGGCTGGGAACGGATCGTTATCAAGAGATTCGCCCAACCACCGCGACATCATTCCGACCAACGTGCCTTGGCCCCCCGGCTTCGGATATCGAGACGCTTACCCCAGCACCAGCACAAGACGAGAGGTCGGGAACTACGCCCCCGACCTCTCGTCTGATCCGCCACCTCAGCTCTTTCGGCCACCCAATGTCACAAACCCCAAAGCCCCAGTCTTCTAAGACGCGGGCGTTGCCGCTTCGGGGGTGGCCACACCGGTGTCACCCGGCTCAGCGCTGATAGAAAGAGTCAATAGTACGACCGGCCCGAAACCAGCGTTGTGGGCCGCGGCTTCCACGCCAGGTTCAATGAAAACCATCGTGCCGGGCGAGTGGGTACCTTGGATCCCGGGTGCTGTCACACCAAGGGTTCCTACATCCATGTAGGCCAGATCAGGTCCGTCCTGCTGCCGAGAGCGGCTAATCGTGTCAGCACCTGGTGTAAGCGTCACGCGGGTAAGCGTAACGAACATCCGATCGCTCGGTGGGGTCTTGGCAACGGCGCCGGCCAGGCGCTCAAACCTGATTCCCGGGGCCGTCACCGGCACCGTCGCGGAGGGGTTGACCACCGCCCGAATGACGCGCGCCGGTATCCCTCCATCATTACGGGTGATATACGTCGTGCCAGCGGGTAGCAATACTTCCTCGCCCGTGTTGATTGTCGATCCATCGGCAATCGGCGTGGCTTGCGCCGCCTCGCCCGTTTGCAGGGCGAGAGAACCGGCCTCAACGTGGAGGATTGTTGGTCCCTCAGCCAGTTGCACGACAGTGGCAGCTCCTGGCTCATACGTCAACCGGGCCAGCCCAAGATAGGCCGGGGTGGCCGGCACTGGGCTAATTTCCTGACGACCCAGCACCTCCACCGCTACTCCCTCGGGTAGTTGCGCCTCCGTTCCCGATTCTTGAGCGCTGTCATGCCAGTACTGGCCCACAGGACGGAAAGCAACGGAATGATGGTGATGAGAACCCGTATCGTCGAGTATCGCACGGCCTCTCCTTCTCCTCGGCAAGACACACATCCATGCCTCGCCCGTTCCCCGATAACCACACATGGAGTGTGGCTTTCAACAACCAACGGACTCGTCAACGGTATCCCGATTGCTCATAATCTACCGTTTTTGCAAAACCATTGCGAAAAACTATATCACGCCTGGGCTGCCCTCCATTCGACATGTCGGCACCAGTCGGTGGATCGATACAATCCCTGAATCTACCGCCCGATCAGAACTCCCTGACACTTCCTGGTCAGGAAGACATCGTGGCCCATCTATCCCAGGAAGCAGGCTTGAACACGGCACATGGGGTCAAGGCGGGGCGCGAGCCGTCTCTCCTCGCCCTGTTCCAAAAGGTGAGCCCGACTGAGGTACAGGCGGACGGGGGCAAGTAGCACACGGATGCGGGCGACAACCCATCGTCGTTCCAAGACCTGGTTGTGTCATTGCGATACGCTCAGCCAATCCCAAATTCACCGCATCGTTCTGCTGTTCGAGCGGCACCGAGCGCTCACCGAGCAATAGGCAGACCCGGGAGGAAGTATCCTCCCGGGTCTGCCTCCTCATTCTTCGTTCGAGGCGTGGGCTACTTGGTGGCTTTCTCGACGGTCTCTTCAACCCCTTCGACCACCGTCTGCATGCCCTCGACGACATCCTGCACCTTCTCGACAGCCTGCTGCCCCTTGGCCTGGGCTCCCTGGAGCACCGCATCCCGGGCCTCGCCCATCAGCTCGTTCTCCTTACGGGTCTCAGGGATGGCCAGCGCGGCGGCACTGCCAAGCGCCAGCGCCACCAGCCCGAGCGGCAACGGATTCTCCTCGATCATCCGGCGGGTCTTGCTCGGAACCTGCTGGACCTGGGTTGCAAGCTGGCCCGCAGTTTCCTGCACCTGGCTCGCCGCGCTGGTCACTGTCTCCTGGGCTTGTCC
>JAUJLY010000120.1 GCA_030447145.1 Thermomicrobiales bacterium | reverse complement strand
CGCGTGAAATCGGTCACGCGATTGCCGTCCCGACCGATGTCGCGAACCCGGACGAGGTGCACTATCTGGGCGAGCGGGCGATAGCGGAATATGGCCGAATCGATGTCTGGATCAATGACGCCGGGGTTGGGACGATCGGCCGGTTTACCACCTTCCGCTCAGGGACCAGATTAGCGTCGTGGAGACGAACCTGATCGGTGCGCTCAACGGTAGCTATGTCGCGATGCAGCAGTTCGTCGAGCATGGTGAAGGCACGCTGATCAATGTGGCGTCCGTCGCGGGGAAGGTCGCGATGCCGTACTTCGCCATCTACGGTGGAACGAAGAGCGCCATTCTCTCAATGAGTGCCTCGATCCGGCGCGAGCTTGAGCTGAATGGGCAGGAGAATATTCACGTCTGCGTCGTGAACCCATGGGCGACCGATACGTCGTTCTTCGAGCATGGAAGCAATTACACGGGGCACAGCCTGCGGATGCCGATGATCGATGACCCGGAGATTGTCGTGGATGCCATCGTTGGTCTGATCGATGATCCCAAGGACGAGGTCGATGTCGGGGTCAAGTCAAAGGACACGACGCTGGGAAGTCATCTGGCGCCGGGCCTCACGGAAGCGGCATCCGCGAAATTGATACACCACACCCTGATGGAGAAAGCACCCCCGGCCAGGGTGACGTCGGGCAGCGTGAATGAGCCAGTGGCGGCCGGTACAGAGGTCGAGGGCTACACGCGTGAACGCGTCGCTGAAGAGGACCGGTGCAAGGACTCCTAGATACGAGGAGCAAAGTCTTGGGACTCCTCACGTTACGCCGCCTGGACGATAACCAGGATGAGGAGGACGAGCATCAGCATCAGGACGCCCATCAGAATGATGGAGACAGTGCCATGTGGGTCGTTTTTAGGAAGGTCGGTGTCTGCCCGCTCCCTATCTGATCGCACGATGTTATCGGGGCGAGCCGGTCGGATGATGGTTTCTGTCTGTGACGGTTCCGGGGTTTGGAGATCTGTGAGTTGTTGGTCGGTCATGGTGCCTCTTTGGGTTACAGCGCGCCACCGAGTGCGGGGTAGAGGAGGGACTCCCACGTTTCGGCCAGAACGTGCCGATAGCGTTCTTCTGTGACGATCCGGATCATGCGTCGATGCTCTTCATAGCGCTTGAAGTCCTCGTCCCCGAGGCCTACGACGTCCTGCCAGTGCATGAGCGGCTGCATGCCAACGGGAGGCTGGCTGAAACTAACCCAGACGTCTGTCTTCCACTTCTCCGGCTTCGGGATATCGATGAGGATCGCAGTATCCTCGACGGGTTCCCCAAGTCTGTTGGAGAGGGCTGCGACAAGGCGAAGCTCAACTTCACGCCGGGCGCGCTGATCGTACCAGAGTTGTGCGAGACGGCTGTAAAGCGACTCGGCACGGGCGCTGATCTCGACGGCGCGCTTGTGAATCCGGCGTCCTGCGAGTGCATCGGCGAGCCGACGGGTTGCGGCAGGCATGTCGACGCTGCGCATGAATGCCAGGAGCGATGCGTCGTCGTGGCCGGTGAGACTACCTGGTGAGATCGCATCAGCAAGCAGGGCATCCTGGATGGCACGCAAGAGCATGACCATACAGGCGCGATTGGTGTGGTGCCAATAGACGTTGTCGAACATCTCCTGGCGAGCATTGATGAGTGAGTGCAACGGGCTGATTCCCTTTTCGGTGATCGCGATCCGCTGCACGGTTCCGGTACGGGGTAGATCGACCCCAACGATCGTCAGCGATTCGATCAGCCGGGCCGTGTCGACTCCACCATAGGGGACATTGCACGTGCGAGCGTCTCTTGGCAGATAGTCGAGTTTGTCCATATCGAGTGTCCCGGAGAGCAGCCCACCGAGTACGAGATCCGCCTCAGTCCGCGATAACGGATCACCGTGGATGATGCCGGCAACACGAGCTGGGTCAACGAGCCAGTCCCGCCTGAGAATCTCCGCGATCTCGCCGCGCTCGATGATCGCCTGTCCGACCGCCTCATGTGTCGCCACGGGTGCCCCTATCTCCTCGATCGCATGGGAAAAGGGGTAATGGCCGATGTCATGCAGGAGGGCAGCCGCCACGACGGTCCGGGCGTCCTCCGGTGTGATCCAGGCACCTTCGTGGGTACTGCATAGATGCTCAACTGCAAGCCGGGTGAGGTGCATCACGCCAAGTGAATGCTCATACCGGGTGTGCTTGGCGCCGGGCCAAACGCGCGAGACAAAGCCAAGTTGCTGGATGCGATCCAGTCGCAGGAAGGGCAGCGTGCTGATGAGCGCAATGGCGGGGGCGGTCATCGGAATGCGGTCATACAGCCCATCCCGGATGACACTGGTATAGCTCTCCTGGGGAGCCGATGAGGTCCCGATGACGTCGCGGTATTCCAAAATATCCTCGATCAAGGGTGAAACGTTGCCTCGTTCAGGTCTGGCCGTTCCTGTATGAGATAGCGGGGTTTCACTGTATCCTCTTCCATACGGAATCCGGTAAATCGGAACGTTCTAATCTGTTTCCACGGTATCGAGGAGATGCGGCATCCATGAGTGTGGACCAGGACAATCCCATGGCTGCACGCGCAGCGGCTATCCTTCGGGCCAATGATACTGGTACGTCGATCAAGGCGGCGCCTGCGCTCTATCCGCATCAGTGGAGCTGGGATGCGGCCTTTGTCTCGATCGGCCTGGCGCACCTTTCCCTGGACCGTGCCATCCAGGAGATGCGAGCCCTGTTCCGCGGCCAGTGGAAAAACGGAATGCTTCCCCACATCGTCTACAGTGCCGATGTCCCCGGCGGCGCGTATTTCCCCGACGCAGATCGCTGGGATGTCGCGCATATCTCACCAGATGCGCCTGGAGGCATTGCGACCAGCGGCATCATTCAACCACCGATACACGCAATCGCGATTCGTCGCATCTGTGACCAGGCGACTCCCGAGCATGCGCGAGCCATCGCATCGGAGTTTTACGGTCCGCTCCTGGAGTGGCACCGGTACCTGGCTTCGGCACGGGACCCTGAGGTGTCGGGTTTGATTACGATCGTGCATCCCTGGGAGAGCGGGATGGACAACTCACCCCGGTGGGATCAGGCAATGGCACGCATTCAGGTTCCCCAGGGCGAACTGATGCCATTCGAACGCAGCGATCTCGCGCATGTCTTTGATGCGAGCCAGCGTCCGACCAACGAGGACTATGACCGGCTCATGTGGATCGTGGAGGTGCTGAAGCAAGGCAGCTACCGCGTGGACCAGATCTATGATGAGTTGCCCTTCCGGGTGAAGGACATCTTCATGAGCGCCATGCTGGTCGCCGCCAACGAAGCCTTGATCCGCATCGCCGCCCTGGCGGATGGTGACTTCGACGATTTGACGATCATCGAGTCGTGGATTGATCGGGGCCGTCGTGGTCTCGCCGAACAGTGGCTCCCCGACCAGGGTCTTTGCTGCGACTGGGATGTCATCGACGATTCATGGATCAAGGTGCAGACTATTGCCACGTTTGCGCCGCTCCTCGCCGGCCAATTGACCGCCGATACGCGGACCGCCCTTATCCGGGTGTGGAGCTCCGAAGTCTTCACCGGCCATCCTGGCTTACGCTGGGC
Organism: Thermomicrobiales bacterium; assembly: GCA_030447145.1. GTDB lineage: Bacteria > Chloroflexota > Chloroflexia > Thermomicrobiales > UBA6265 > UBA6265. The sequence goes on along the minus strand of JAUJLY010000120.1, from coordinate 4,138 downwards.
ATTGCCGCCGAGCACGAGCCCTGGCGAGCCATCTTTTGTTCCGAACAGGTACTGGCGTGGTCCGGTGTGGCCAGTGATGAACTGGTTGCTCTGGTGGGCATGGGAACGCATCGGCGAGGGTGAGATCGCGGCGGCCCTGCGTGGCAACGCACTCGACCAGATCTCCTCTGCTGGATTTGCCGAGTACGTGGAGCCTTTTACGGGTGAGGCACTGGGATCCGACAACCAGTCATGGACGGCTGCCGTCGTGCTGGACTGGCTCGCGGCTTCCTGACCGCGGAACTCTTCCCGCATGGGATAATTCAGAGCAAAGACATCCCTGCACAGGGATACCCACCCGGGCAATGTAGCCTGTTGACGACGGGTGAATAGCAGCCATGGAGCAAGGACAATGAATCTGATGCGGCGAGCGGTGCTGGGGGTGGCAGACCTGCCTCCAGTACACCGGCTGTTTGAGCGAAACCGGTATGCCCGCCAGTTGGCCGACCGGTTTGTTGCCGGAGATACCCTGGAATCAGCCCTGTCAGTCGCCAGGGACCTCGCAGGGGAGGGCATCACCGTCACGCTGGACCTGCTTGGTGAGAATGTCTCCACCAGGGATGCAGCCGCAGCCGCTGTCGGAAGCTACACCGAAACGCTGCGTCAGATGAAGGCGAACGATCTCGAGCCGAACATCTCGGTCAAGCTTACGATGCTTGGACTTGACCTGGGAGACGAGGTTGCCCGGGAGAACGTGACCCGGATTCTCGAAACCGCGCGGGAGGTGGGCGGCTTCGTTCGCATCGACATGGAAGGGTCGGACTACACGACACGCACCATGCAAATCTTCGAGCAGCTCCATGATCATTTTCCGAAAGAGGTCGGCATCGTTATCCAAAGTTATCTTCATCGTGCTGCCTCTGATGTCGTGGATATGATCAATCGCGGCGCACGGGTGCGACTCGTGAAAGGCGCCTATGCGGAGCCAGAATCGGTAGCTATCCAGTCCAGAAGCGAGAATGATGAGAACTACGAGCGGTTGATGAAGCATTTGCTGGATAAGGGGAACTACCCGGCAATTGCCACGCACGACCCGGCGTTGATCGAGGCAACGATCTCTTACGCGCGAGCAAACACCATCCCGCCGGACAGGTACGAGTTCCAGATGCTTTATGGCGTTCGGCGGAACGAGCAGTTGCGTCTGAAGCGGGCCGGGTATGGCATGCGCGTCTATGTGCCATTCGGGGCCGACTGGTATCACTACTTCACGCGTCGGATCGCGGAGCGGCCATCGAACGCATTCTTCGTGTTGCGACAGGTGTTCGATCGGTAGTTGCCCGGATTCGTGCTTCTCCCACCCACGTCCTGTCTGGTCTTTTTCACGGCTGACGGGGTTCCGGACGTGCCTGAAGCGGCGCTCCGGTTGTGTCTCATCGCGGTCCAACGGCAGTTATGCCGCATCAGGGCATTGGCATGCAGGTGGCACAATAGGGGTATGGGGAGCGAATACCTCCCTATATGACCGGAATGTTTTGAGCTTCAGCGGAAGGAGGGCCATTGATGGATGAAGCGTCGCAGGGTAGACAACCCGTGCAGGGCACTCCCGATGTGAATATCCCCGGGCGATCAACAAACGATCGCACGCCAGGGATCCTGCCTCAGGAGCAGCCGGACGAGCCAATTGACGGTACCTCGTCCGATGCGATGCGGCGTTTCTGGGAGGCGGTCAAGAGACTACCTGCGTACATCAAGCTGGTGGCACGCATCGCCAGGGATCCCGATGTGCCGAAACAGGCCAAGGCCGTCCTCGCAGTCGGTGGTGGCTATGCGGTTTCGCCGATCGATCTGGTGCCGGGCGTGATCCCGGTCGCCGGTCAGTTAGACGACATGTATGTGCTGCTCACGGCGATCCAGAAATCGTTGAAGATTATGCCGGCGGAGATTGCTGACCGCAACCTCGCATTGGCGCACGTGAGCCGCCAGGAAATCGACGCCGATCTCCAAGCCGTGCGGGATGTTGTTCGCATGGCCGTTAAGAAATCAGTCAAAGTCGGAGGAAAGGCTCTTGAACGAGTCAGCAGAGCAGCGTTCGGGTTCGCTCGTGAGCAACTCAAACGCAGAAACGCCGGGCGGGCAGAAAAACCGCTCTAGCCGGCCGCGTCGCCGGAGTCGCAAGCGACAGTCTGGCGGTGGTGCTCCACGCCGTGAAGCGCAACCGCAGGAGCCGATCCAGCCGCGGCCGGTAGCCGAAAACCGTGCGACTCATCCTCAACAGCATGAAGGGACCGGTGGGACCAACCGTCGACGGGGAGGCCGGCGGAAGCCGACTGAGCCAATCCCGGGAGAAGTGATCCGGAGGGATGCGGAGGCTAATGCTCCCATCCAGCCGATGCGCAAGCGGCCCCTGAGTGAGGTCGAAGACACAACGGAGCCCACGTTTGGGTGCCCGATGTTGACGCGAACCAGGCTGGGCATGCCGTTTCGAGGCGGTCAACATGTGCCGCGCTGTTCAGTGGGATGGGCAGTGCACGACGAGGACGAGGTCCTGATGTGCATGCACACGCCTACCCGTAATCAGTGCTGGAAGGAACACCCTGAGCATCTCGAGGATTTGATTGAGCCACTGCGACCCCTGATCGAGGCAGAGCTCAACGGTGAAGAGACCGCCGCCGATTAATCGGAGCGAGCGACGCTTGTCTCGCTGCATATAAGGGGCAGTCGTGGGTTCATCAGTCTGCGGCTTGCCCAAACCTGGTACACAGGCAGGGCAGCTGCAACGGGATGGCGGGTTGAATTCCTGCCATCCCGTATCGCGTACTGTTCCTGCTGGCGTTAGTGGGCGTTCATTGTCGGCTCACCAGAGGACATCCGGGCTGGCTTGGTCGTAACAGGATCGCTACCGACCCAGGGCATATTGTCGGCGATGTATTCTGCAACTTCTTCGGCCGTATGCTGACTGAGGTCCAAAACAGGGTATCGCAGGTTCTCAGGGTGGTAGAGATGGAACGTGAAGTTGATCGGTTCAACCCGTTCCGCCTCAGCCCACCAGTCATACAGCGAGGGAAGCCAGTCCAGGCTCTTCGCCTTTACGCGCCACTGGGCCACCCCGGCCCCTCGCTCGTATGTGAGTGCCTCACCGAAATAGACCGTTGCACCACCACCGTGTTCAATGATCTTCCCCACATCATCGTAGTGGCGAGGGGAACCCTTGAGGGTGAATTGATAGCCCGAGATTTCCGGTCGCGGCTCGACCATCATGGATTCCTTGCTTGGTCGGGACTTGCGACTCCATGGAAAGCTCATTCCGGGTGATCCTCCAGCGGGGTGTGGGTCGAGTGCCTGAGATGCCCGCTCATGGGCCAGGCGATACTGGTGCCTATTGTACCGTCAGTTGGTGAGCGAGCGCGAAACGGGCATGGAAGCAGTGGCCGTTTGTAGTGTGACGAGGTCGGCCGTTCTCGTTGCGTGTCCGTTTTTCCTTAGGGAGTCATTCGGGAGTCTCTGTCTCACTAATACGTGGCTCGGCCACCCGAGCTGTCGAAGACGGCACCGGTGGAGAAGGAGAGCTCGCGCGAGCAGAGGAAGCTGACGAGGGCCGCTACCTCCTCCGGTTGCCCAACGCGGCCCATCGGAATCCGGCTCGTCATGTAGGCGATATGTTCTGGTGTGACCTGTTTGAGAATTTCCGTCTCGATTACGGCAGGTGTCACAGCGTTGACGAGGATGCCCTTGGCAGCTACTTCCTTGGCGATCGACTTTGTCAGCCCAAGGACGCCGGATTTCGCGGCAGAGTAGGGGCTTGCATTGGGATTGCCCTCCTTGCCGGCGATCGAGGCGATGTTGACGATGCGTCCGTATGTGGCGTCCATCATCGCGGGGAGCACAGCACGGCACCCGAAAAACACACCGGTCAGGTCGATCCCGATGACTTGATGCCACTCTTCGGGGCTCAATTCCCAGCATGGTGCGGAGCGGCCAGCGATCCCGGCACAGTTGACGAGGACCGAGACTGCGCCATGCCGCGCAGCCACAGATGTTACGCCTGATTCCCAGCTCTCGTGGGAGGTGACATCCAGGTGCAGCGCATGTGCCCGATCACCGAGTCCTGCCGCCGAGGACTTAGCTCCGCGGCTGTCGATGTCCGCGACAATCACGGTCA
>JAUJLY010000119.1 GCA_030447145.1 Thermomicrobiales bacterium | reverse complement strand
TCGTTGCCATCCGGATCGGTCCACCATTCCCCGTCCTTTGTCCAGCCAGCCTCCTCCAGCAGGGCGGTCGCCTTCTCCACATCGTACTCATACTGGTTCAGCGAGTCGATCGCCTCCTGATCCAGCCAGTTCGGCAGCAGGTTGTCACTCATGCCGGCCATGTACTTGACGCCCACACCGGACGCAGCGAGGGAGATAAAGCCGGCCTGTTCCCGATCTATCGCATGGGCCAGTGCCTGGCGCACCCGCTTGTCGAGGAAATGCGGCAACTGACCGAAGTTGATCTTAAGTGCAGCACCAGCATATGTCGGCGGGCGGAGCACGCGGATGCCCTGCTCGACCATGGCCTGCTCGGTTGCCGGGGCGAAGCCGTGCGTCGCATAATCGATATCCTGGCTCAGCACCACGGCCGAGATCGTATCGGTCTCCCCGTTGAAGTTCACGATCTTGTCGAACTTCGCCTGATCCGCCCAGTACGAATCCTCATTCTTCGGCATGTCAAACTGCGCGTTGGTGACGCTCTGAATGTCGATCGTGTAGGGCCCGTTGACCACGAGCTCCTCCGGCCGGAACTCGTTGAACTGCTCGACCAGCTGCTTCCACTCGGCATCCTCGTCGGTGACACCGGCCTCGAAGAGATCGCGCGCCCGCTGCGCCCACTCCCCGTACACCGATGACGGCATCGGCGAGCGCCGAATGACGTAGCGCTCGACCACTGTCGACGGCAGGCTCATGTAGAAGTTGAGCGTGTAGTCGTCCACGGCCTCGACTGAGGCCAGGTAATCCCAGGCAGTGTTGCCTTGCAACTTTAGAATGTGGAAGGTGTCGAGCACATCCTGGGCCGTCACCGGGGAGCCGTCGGACCAGTTCACGCCCTGGCGCAGCGTCACCTGCAACGTATCGGCATCGGCGATGTCCCCGCTTGCGGCCGGGGTCGCGCCGGCCGAGATCGAGGCCGGGGAGGCATTGGCCTCGATGACGGCCACTGGTGAGGCCATGGCCCCCGGGGTGGCCGGGGCATTCACATGCCCGGTGTTGAGGAAGGCCCACTCCTCGGCCACGAGTGGCAGCCATTCACTGGAGGCCCAGTAGAGCATCCCCATCGGCACGAACATCAGGTCGCCGTAAATGTTGGGGGGGTTCATGATGCCATTGGTGACGAAATGGTTGAGGTGTCCGCCAGCGCCGGGATCGAGATAGGGCCAGGCAGAGTGGAACTCGGTCCCCCCATCCTGGGCCATCACCGCGCGGCCAACGCCACCGGGGAGCACCCCACCGGCGAGCATGGCCGCGGCAAAGCCGCCGGCCGATGTGCCCATGAACCGGCGTCGTGACAGGGAACGCGTCTTCAGATCTGTTTTCAGCATCTCCGACATGAATTCCTCCTTGAAGATCGACTTGTTTTCTACCTGGCTCATCGTTGTGAGCCCCACGTTTCAGCCCCGAAACCGGATAGACCTGGCTTTGGCCGCCGATATGGCTGCGGCCGGCACATCGACTCCCGGCTCTCCGGGACAACCATGCGCGAAGAACACCCTCCTTTCTTCACCATTCGGGGTCTCAGGATTCCTCCTGTAAGTTTCATGCATCGGCATGACCAGATCCGCCGGGAACACTATCAGTCAGCGGCACTCGACGTCCTCAGCTCTTCGCTGGTCGGAGCCAAATCACGGCCGTTCCCGCCTTCCTGGATATTCCGGACAACAACGTGGCAGGCGACCTCACGGCCGTTGCCAACGTCCACAAGTGGTGGCGATTTGACGTCGCACAGACCCTCTACCCAGTAGGGACAGCGCGGGTGAAAGACACATCCGCTTGGGAGCGCGTTCAAGTTGGGGATGTCAAGACTACGCAGCTGCAGCTTTTCCTTCGACCGGGTCAGATCAGGATCGGCCTCCGGAATCGCCGCCGCCAGTGCGCGGGTGTAGGGATGGAGCGAGCGGCCGATCAGATTCGGTGTGCGCCCGCGTTCGACAAGCTTGCCGACGTACATGACGCCGACCCTGCCTTCCCAGCCGAAATATTTAACCACTGAAAGATCGTGTGTGATGAACATGAAGGTGACACCGAGCTCGTTACTGAGCTTGAGCATGGTGTTGAGCAGACTGACGCGGGTTGAGACATCCACCATCGAAACCGCCTCGTCGGCGATGATCATGCGTGGATTGAGTGTCATTGCCCGGGCAATGGAGACGCGCTGTCGCTGCCCGCCCGAGAGCTGGTGTGGATATTTGCCGATGTAATTCTCGGCCGGACTCAGGTCGACCAACTCCAGTAACTCGGCAACGCGTTGCGTCGCCTCCCGCCGCCCCTTGACCAATTTGTGGTGGAGGAGAGGAGCGCGGATGATTTCGCCAATCGTCTGGACTGGATTAAGTGAGGCATAGGGATCCTGGTGAATGATCTGGACAGCCTGACGATAGGACTTGAAGTCATCCTTCCCCATCGCGTTGATGTCGCGCCCTTCAAACAACACCTTTCCCAAGCTCGGCTTGAGCATACCCCCCGCCATCCGGGCCACAGTTGTCTTGCCGCTACCACTCTCGCCCACAAGGCAGAGAATATCTCCCTTGTGGAGGTCGAACGACACATTGTCGACCGCGACGATCCTGCCGCCGCGCGTGTCGAATGTGCGAGTCAGGTTCTGCAGGGACATCAGTGGCTCGTTCATCTTCTTGACTCCTCACGCCTCTCCGGCGAACCGAGTGTGGTGGACTCTTGAGCGGTCAATCCCCATATCAGGTTGAAATCGAACGCTTGTCCTGGCAGGAAGCGACCGCTAACCAACAGCCTCCTCGGCAGTCATCCTCTCCCAAATCTCGGGATCCCGGGTTACCTTGTCGTGGTGATGGCAAGCGGTCAGGTGATTTCCACCGACATCCATCAGCGGCGGATCTTCCCTGATGCAAATGTCGGTGTGATACGGGCAGCGAGGATGGAACGGACAGCCGCTTGGCATGTCCAGCAGGTTCGGTGTAGATCCCGGTATCGCGGTCAGCGGGGTGAATTCCTCGCCAACAATCGGAGGCACGGCGTTCAGGAGACCAACGGTGTATGGATGCCTGGGCCGGTAGAATGTATCCCGCACCGCGGCATATTCCACGATCTCGCCGCCATACATGGTCGCCACCCGATCGGCCAGCTCGGCCGCCAGAGAGAGATCGTGCGAGATAAAGATCAGCGTGAAGTCAAGTTGCTCGCGCAGATTCTTGACGACATCGATGATGGCACGCTGGGTCAGGATATCGAGTGCGGTCGTCGGCTCATCGAGGATCACGAGGTCTGGCTCCAGCAACAGGCTCAGCGCGATCGAGACACGCTGCCGCATACCACCCGAGAGTTCGTGGGGATAGGCATCGAAAACGCGGCGTGGATCGAGCTGCACCTTGCGAAGCAGGTCGAGCGTGCGCTCGTCGATCTCCTTGTGATTTCGCTTGCCGTGCGCCTTGGCTGTCTCCCAGAACGTATCCTTGACCCGCATAACAGGGTTGAGCGAATTCTGCGCCGCCTGGAAGGTCATTGAGCACTCGCTCCAGCGAAACTCACGGAAGTTCTTGTCTGGGAGCGTAACCAGATCGTAGCTCTCGCCCCGTGAGTTGGTAAAGATTGCCTTGCCTTTGGCGATGCGTGCGCCACGAGCAAGCATCCGCAGGATGGCGAACCCGAGCGTGGACTTGCCGGAGCCACTCTCGCCAATCAGGGCGACAGCCTCGCCTCTCTTGATATCCAGGGTTGCACCACGGACCGCTTGCAACCATCCGTGCGGCGTTTTGTACTCGACCCACATGTCCTCAATGGAGAGGATCGTCGGGGTTGTATGATCCGGCTCCTCCTGATCATCGATCCGGGCATCGGGAATGACCTGGTCCTTGGTTGCATCGCTCACAGTGCTACTCCATGTTCCTGATGGTGCATCGTCGTTACCGGCCGCGGCGTTATGGCTCACGCAGCCGTGGGTTGAAGACATCTTCCAGCGATCGTGCAACGAGGATGAGCGACCACATCAGCATGACGATCATGAAAATCGGTGCGACAAGGCCCATCATGCTGGCTGGAAGAAACACGGCGCCGCGACGGAATGCCTCCTGAATCATGATGCCCCAGTTCACACCCGAGAGCGACACCAGACCGAGGAAGTAGAGTGCCACTTGGCCATAGACCGCGCCGCGCATGTTAAAGACGAAGTTGATGAGGATGTAGCTTGCCATATTGGGCAGCACCTCGCGGAAGAGGATCCGCGGCATGCCGAGATCCAGCATGCGGGCTGCTTCAACATACTCGCGCTCTTTCAGAGATAGCACCTGCGAGCGAATCGCCAGCAGCAGGACAGGCCAACCGGTCGCTCCCAGGATCAACGCCAACTGGACTGGAGAATTTAACCGAACAAACGCCGCCAGGACCGCGAGAAGAATGATGGTGGGAACCGTAAGTACGACATCAGAAATCGTCAGCATCGCAACATCGAACTTGCCGCCGATCATGGCAGCGAGCGACCCGAGGATGACCCCGATAGCCGTTGCCATCAGCGCCGCCAGGAATGCGACGAGGATGACACTTCGGCCGCCATGGACGATCTGGTACCAGATGTCCCGGCCACTATGGTCAAACCCGAGTGGATGCGCCCACGACGGCCCTCCATAGATAAGGGAGACATTGGTCCGGTTCTCGCCATGCACAAAGAAAGGCCCGATAAAGGTCAGCAACAGGATGACCGTCAGCAGAAAAATCCCGAAGGCGCCGGCCTTGTTCCGCTCGACAAAGACACGCCAGAAACTCTTCTTCCGCATCTCCACCTCAACCGCTGCTGCAGTCGGATCGGAGGTGTTCAACGTTGCCTCGGCCATGACAGTCTATCCCTTCGAGCGAATGCGCGGATCAAGCCGACTGTACAGCAGATCGGCGATCAGGTTCGCAGCAACCACCGAAACCGTGATCATCAGGAAAATGCCCTGAAGCGTCGAGTAATCCCGTTGCTGGATCGACTCGAACAGCCTCGCGCCAATGCCCTGGTACTGGAAGATCGGCTCGACCAGCAGTGATCCACCAACTACGAACCCGATCGAGACCGTCAGCGTGGTAAAGAGCGGCAGGATGGCATTTCGCCCGACATAAAAGACGAGGATGCGCCATTCCGGGATGCCACGCGCACGAGCCGCCGTGACAAAATCCTCCTCCAACGCCTGGATGGTGGTGCTCTTCATCAGCAGCATCCATCCCCCGATTGAGACGAAGACATAGACCAGGATCGGCATGATCGCGTGATACAACGCATCCTGAACGAAGGCGAAGCTGAACTCGACCTGTTGCCCGCTACTGAGCGCGCCACGCATCTGGGTATAAGGGAATAAGCCCATGCGGACGCCGAAAATGACAATGAAGAGCAGGGCCAACTGGTAATCGGGGATGGAGCCTGTAATTGCGCCAAAAGTCGACATGAACCCGTCGAACTTGCCGCCGCGCCAGTAAGCCATCAGCATGCCGATAAAGCTGCCGAGAACAAACGAGATGATCAACGCAGTGCCAACGCTGAAGATTGTCCACCCGATGCGCGACTCGATAATGCTGGCGACGGATGTTCCGGGAGCCGTGATCGACATACCCATATCGCCACGCACCAGGTTCTTGAGATAGTCGAGGTACTGCAGGAGGAGCGGCTGCTCGACATCGATCGAGAAGAGCGAACGTGCCTGGTTGGACGCTTCCTCATAGGTATAGCCATATTGCTGGATTTGCTGGTTGATATAGACATCGACCGGGCTTCCGGGAAGCAACCGGACAAGGAAGAACGTCAGCGTGGACACGAAGAAGATGGTAAGGAATGCCCGGAACAACCGGCGCAGGAAGTAGTTGCCAAGAAACCCCTTCAGGCGAGATTGGCGTACAACATCCTCTTCCTCTTCAATCGCTGCAACATCGGTGACGAGAGTTGCCATAGATCATCCATTCCGGCTGTCGGCCCACAGCTCCAGCAGCCTCATGGCGAACGGTTGACACCATTCGCTGTTGCGGGTTGTTCCAGGTCCCGGTGCTTACAGGCGGTTTCGGCCCACACCGACACGCATCCTTGCATGGATCATCCGGATACTGACGTGCTGTTGTGGCGAGTCTCCCTGGACGCGCGCTGCTCTCTGTGTAGCATCAGCATACCCGACCACTCAACGCTTCCGCAATCCCAAAGGGGGCATTATGTACACAATCGACAGGGTACAATGGTATGGTCGACCTGGAGCACCAAACCTGCGTCTCGCATTCAGCAAGGGGCAGCAGAGGCCAGGGGCGCTATCTCCCGGCCTCTGCGAGTCAACGTCAGGAGGTCCCCACGGTCAAGCAGTAACGACCTGCACCGGGGCCTTCTGCTCCGCGGACTCATAGGCGCAGAGCGCAACCTGGAGCGAGCGCAGTCCGTCCTCGCCAGTGACCAGCGGATCGGTGTCGTTGCGGACGGCGTCGATGAAGGCGGCGACCATTTCCGGATCACCACTTGTCTCCACTGACTGCCAGGTATAGCTGGGGCCCTGGTCCTCCGCGATCTCATAGGTGTTGTTGAAGGCATCGGCGAAGAGGACACCCGTCTCCCCGATCACGTCGATGGTGACCCCACCCCAGATCGGCCAGTTGGCCGGGCGCGACCAGCTGGTATCGAGGCTGACGGGAATGCCATTGCTGAGCTTCATCATCAGCAAGCCGGTGTCGTCGACCGGGATATCGTGCATCCGCGTGTCGATCTCGGCGTAGACCTCCGTGACCTCCGCATCGAAGATCCAGCGCAGGACATCGACGACGTGCACGGTGTGATCGATCACTGCACCGCCGCCAGAGAGCGCAGGATCGACAAACCAGCTACCTGGGCAGGTGCCAGGGTTCCGCGCCGAGATGACCAGCGGATGGCCGATCATGCCATCCCTGACTGCGTCACGAAGCGCCACGATCGAGGCATTGAAGCGTACCGGGAAGGCAGTCTGCAGCTTCACGCCATGCTGCCTGCAGGCGTCGATCATTGCCTGGGCATCCTCCACCGTGGTCGCCAACGGCTTCTCGCAGAGGACATGCTTGCCCGCCTCGGCCGCGGCAATCGTCAATTCCTTGTGGCGGGCATTCTCCGAGCAGATGACAACACAATCGATGTCATCCCGAGAGAGGGCGTCGTGATAGTCCGCGACCCACTCGGCGCCGAACTGCTCCGCCACCGCCTTGCCCCGCTCGGCGTCTTCATCGGCAATAACCGCCAGCTCGACACCCGGCATGCTTCCAAGCGCGCTGGCGTAGCCATTGGCGTGGAGATGGGCGAAGCTCAGCATCGCCACACGTACTGTTTTCTGTGCTTCCATCATGGAATCTTCCTCACGACGATTGTGGTCAATCAGGACGAAGCGACGGAATCATCTTCATTAAAGAAGACCGGCTTGTTCTCACGCATCGAATCCAGCACCGCGTTGGCAACGGCCAGCGTTCGCGCGGCCTCATGCCCATCGACCGGGACCGGCGTACCGGTGCGCAAGCAATCGATGAAGCGCAGCAGCTCACGCAGATGCGGCGGCTCGTTGGTTGGGCGCATATAGGTGAAGGCCTTGCTCTTCTGGCCGATGCCCGGGTCGTATTCGACGCCGGTCGTTTCTTCCAATGTCAGGGTTGCGCTATCGACGCTGTGCGTCCGTAACAATCCGTGCTCGCCCGCCACCTCAATCGAGGTGCGGAACGCCGAGTGGGCCCAGCTGGCCTCGCAATTGGCGATCACACCCTGCCGGAAGCGAAGGGAGGCTACGCGGTGATACCCCTTAGTATGCCACACGGTGAAGCTGAGGCCGTGTGCCACAAAGGCAGAGC
>JAUJLY010000118.1 GCA_030447145.1 Thermomicrobiales bacterium | reverse complement strand
GCCAAGGCGGCAAGCGTGGCAATCCGGGTGGTCCTGTAAGCCGAGTTGAAGCGGGGACAGTTTTCTCGACCCGGATCAATCTTCGGGAGAAGACGCAGCAGATAGCGGAAGGAACACGTGTAGTAGTGAAGGGGCAGGGCACGCCCGTTGCCTCGTTTGACGAATTCTTCGGAGAGCCAGAAGGGACCCCGGGCGCCACACCCGGAACCTAAGGCCGCGATCACCCCTGAGCCGATGCTAGGCCTTCCTGAGCAGGCAGACGCCGGTCGTCACAGCCGGCGTCTGCCTATGTCCGGCCCGCGCTCCACTCGCTATCCGCCCAGGAGCCGACGCAAACATGCCCCCCGGACACCGTGCAGGGGCCTTTCGTCGCCCTCCGTCGATTCTACGGCCTCTGAGCGCGTTCCTGGCAGACTGCTACACTGGTGATACGTCGTCTCACTCCCCAGCCGGGACAATGCGACTCCACCGCGAGCGCCCGGGTCCCTTCCCAGGCGTTTCGCTTACTATGAGAATCAGATGGATGATCAGCGCCTCCCCGACTGGCCCCCACCCAACGACGAAAAGTTCGGCGTCGAACGTGCCCGCGCCTACGTCGCCTGGATCCGGGAGCATGCCGGTCCTGTCCTGGAAGAGGCTGAGCGCATGCTCCGCGAGCGCTACCCAGGTGCCGAACTCGGTCGATCGGCTGTCACGGTCAAGCAGCTGGCCACGTGGGGCGCGCCCACATCAAACATGTCAGGGCTGTCGATCGGTTGTGTCTGGTGCGACGTCATGGCCGGCAGCGTTGCCATGGTCGATATCGTGCTCGACCGGGAGGGGCAGCTGGTGACAAAGCCGGGGATGAATATGCGGTGATGGATACCAGGAACCCGCTTCGGTATCTATGAAGCTGGAGAGGGAGGAAGAGGGGATCAAGCGACACGCGTGGCCGCATCGCAAGACACACAAGAACCCCTGGTGGCAGGCTCGCGTCCAGCTGCCACCAGGGGTTCTTACAGGTCATCGAGACCTGAACGACTCAGGGCTTATTCGAAGGCAGCAACCATGACGTCCTCAAGGACCTCAATCACGGCCTCGATGAGAATCTCGATGTCGATGTCGATCTCGTCGTCACCGCCCTCGGCCTCACCACCCGTGGCATCGCCACCGGTTCAAGGGTGTGTACAAGTGGTTGCCAGGACAAGTTCCTAACCATCATGGATACCCGCACCGACCCGGTTTCGTGACGCGATCACCGGCGTCGTGAAGGAACTATCCATACGATAGGTGATTCCCGGACATGCGTCCAGAGAACGGGCCAGAAATCACCCGTTTGGGGGATCCTGGCCCCTCTGGGGCATGCTAAGATGATGTACCGCCATGCAGCTGGGGCCATGAGACATGACATGACCACCACCACAACCCGTGACCGTCCTTTCCAGAATCGGTGTCTGGACACATCCCCTTCACAACGCCCCGTCCGGCTCTCGTCGGACGGGGCGTTGTGTGCTCCCTTCGCTGTTACCCACACCCCATGCAGTCCGGCAATTTCTCGCGTGCGCGGGCGCGTAGGGCACGACACCGGCCCCCGAGGGATTCAGGAGCCGTGTCCGTGGCTATCGTTGCGTGTGGCGCTATTCTAGAGCTCCTAGGCCGCTTCGGTGCTCATCTGTGGCCGTTTGCCGATGGTGCGTTCCTGGAACTCCACCGGATCCGCAATCAGCTCGAACAACGCATCCATGGCCGCGCAGGCCGCCGGATCGGTGATGGTGACCGATGCACTTACATCATCGTCGGTAGGCCCGCATTCGCTGTACGCCAGCCACGAGCCGTCACGGTCTCGATGGAGCGAGAGCCCGGCGGATATGCGCACCCGTAGCGATCCCTCTTTCCAGAGTTGCCCCGATACAGTCCCGGTAAAATCGCGCGGCTTGACGGTGTGTGTCGTCATGATGTCTCCCTCCTGGCCCGCCAGGGGCGGCCGATATCCTCGCCAACCTCAATCACGGTATCGATCAGGTGCAAGACGAACAGATCGGCCGCGCCGGCCTCTACGTCCTCTACCCGGCCGGTGACGGGATTCTCGAGCCAGATCGTCGTGACCTTGCCGTCCTCCGTCTCGATCCGGAACAGCACATCGGTCTCACGGCCCATGTTGTAGAGACGCTCTCTGAGTTCATCGGGACAGTACACGCGCAGGGAACTGGAGGCGATAGTTTCCCTTTCGGTGGTGTCGATGGACATGATGGTATCCCCTCGTGATGGTGAGGGCCGGCACAGTGACCGGCCCCCGGTGATCGACTAGGCAGCGAGTTGCTCGTCCTCAGCACCAACGACGGTGATCGGGTCCGGTTCAAAGGCAGAGTCATCGGCTACCCAACCGAGGGCCAGCAACAGCGCCGAGTGATGTTTGCAGCGCTGATGCGTGGCGAAGCCTTGGCAAGTGCAGCTGAGACCGGTCAAGAAGTGCATCTTGCCGGGGTGGCTCACGCTGCTCGCGTAGTACCGGCCGTCCCGGCTGTCACGGTACAACTGCACGCCTTCCGCCCGGGACTTGGCTGCCAGTCGCCGGATAGCCTCATCCCGCGCGGCCTCAAGGCGGATCGTCTCCTGCTCCGCTTCCTGGCGCTCGATCTCCACGGACCACCAGGCCACGATGCCCGCGTGATCGTCGGCAATGCTCGCCGGCACGTCGGCCGACACATCGACCACGCCGTGTGAGGTGAACAGGGCGCTGTGCGTGCCGTCAACACAGATGCGAACCAGGTCGCCAACCCGGATCGTGCTCACTGGCTGCTGCCAGACCGGCTCACCGCCGATGCGATCCGGGACATAGGCGCCGGTTCCGAAACTGACCGAGACTTCCATGGTGCCCTCCTTGGGCTAGTGCCGGACCGTCTGCGAAACGGTTACCGGCTCCGAGTGTTGAGGCGCTAGCAGTAGCCTCTGCAACGTATTCTAACGGATTTCCACACGTATCGCAACACATTCCAACGTGTAGTGATACAATGAGACAAGTACCAACAGATCTCTAGCCGGGAGGCGCTCATGCCGAATGAGTTCATATCGTTACAGGAAGCCGCTGAAGTTCTTGAGGTGAGCAGATTCACACTGTGGCGTCTCATACGGGACGGGCAGCTAACGGCGTACCAGTCGTCATCCGATCGTCGCAGGAAACTGGTGAGACGAGAGGACGTTGAGGCGCTCAAGCAACCAAGGCCCGTAGACCCAAAACTGGTCGCCTGAGTTGACCAGGCGACCAGATGCTAGCGCCCCAACGAGTTCGCAGCTCGTGGAGGGCATATGTATTGTACCGAAGGCAATCGTTCCCAGTTCCCATTCCCTTAAGTAAATGCGTTGGGAAGGAACGATTCTCGGGAACCAGACGGAACCATATGAGCAGCGATCGATCGAAAGCCAAGCGAAGAGGGCATGGTGAAGGCAGCATCTACCAGCGTGCTGACGGCCGTTGGGCTGCTGTGATCGATCTTGGCTATATCGGAGGAAAGCGCAAGCGTAGAACGTTTTATCGCAAGACGAGGAAGGAAGCCGCGGCGAAGCTGAATGAGGAGCTCGTCAACCTTCGACGTGGTGGGCTGGTTGCAACGTCAGATGTGCTACTCGAGACATACCTGAGAACCTGGCTCAAGGACTCCCTCGAGGGTCACCGGGCGCCACGGACCGTGGAATCCTATACGTTAATGATTGAGAACCACATCATCCCGGACATAGGCCGAATCCGTCTTGGCAAACTTACCCAGTCAGATGTTCAGGGGTTGCTGAACCGTAAGAAAGCGAGCGGCCTGTCCTCGAGAACCGTCGGGTACATACGGGCCATTCTCCGATCTGCACTCACCGATGCGGCGAAACAGGAGATCATCGTCCGGAATGTCGCTGCCAATACCCAGGCACCTCGAGGTGAGCGCAAGGAACCCAAACCGTTCACCCTGGAGGAAATCAAGACCTTTTTCACCGTGGTTGAGAACGATCGTCATGAGGCCGCATATGTCCTTGCCGGCACCTATGGACTGCGCCGGGGGGAAGTGCTGGGTCTGCGGTGGAGTGACATTGATGAGGAAGATGGCGTCTTCCATGTTCGGCAACAGGTGCAGCGTGTCGATGGCAAGATCCAGATCCTGCCTCTCAAGACCAAGAGCAGCCGAAGGACCTTGCCGCTCACGAACGCGGTGATCGACGCCTTGAAACGCCGGAGAGCACACCAGGACGAAGAGCGACTTATTGCCGGAAGTCGGGGGACAGAGACCGGGCTGATGATCACATCATCAATCGGAACCCCACTCAGCCCAGGGAACTTCTATGAGCGATATCAAGATCTGCTCGAAAAGTCTGGTTTAGAGCGACACACCTTCCACGACCTCCGCCACACGGCGACCACGCTCCTGGTACGGCAAGGTGTTCACCCTCGCGTTGCCATGGAGATCCTTGGTCACTCTCAGATATCTGTAACCATGGACGTCTATGCGCATGTTGTCGGTGATTCCGTCAAAGGATGCATTTCATTCTATTGAGGGAATACTGCGAGATAAGAAATGACCACTTGCGGAACTTTGGCCGTCAAGACAACGATATTGTCTCAGCAGACGACGTCGGGAACTCTCCAAAACTCTTGTATCCATCGGCATCTTCAGGTTATCAAGGAAAGATGAGTACGATGATCACAGGCCTAAGCATGGATCAGGTACCTCGAATATAGCGTTGGAAGAAGATGGTGGCGGCAAAGGCAACCAGCGCGATGAGCACCCCCCACCACGCCTCATACGTTGCGAGCACCAGCGCGTCCACCAGGGAGATGCCGGCGATCAGGCGGGCAATCGCCCCACCGACCTGGCGATTCGTCTGGCGATAGGCAAACCGGGCGCTGTACACCACCCAGCCGATGAAGAAGAGCGCAAGCAGCCACATCCCGATATTCACCGGATCGGATACGAGTGCAGCGACGACAGGCAGCAGGACAGCAACCAGCGGCCAGTAGCGGCCGACGCTGGGCAGGGATTCCGTCTTCGCAATCGACGTCAGCCCGGCAACATAGGCCAGCATCACGATGCACCAGAGCACGAACTCCATCGTGACATCTGTTGAGTACGCCGTGAAGGCGGTGACATAGACGAGCCCACGCGTGCCGGCCATGAGCAAGGGACCAATCGGGTTGCCCTTGTGCCAGAAGTCGTACACCGCGATGAGCCCAACCAGGACAACCCCGCTGATGAAGCTGGCGGCACTGACGGTTGCGAGCAGCACCAGACCAAGACCGGCCATCGCAATCACCAGCATCCAGGCGACCGTGATCCCTACCCGCCCGGATGGCAGGGGACGCTCGGGACGATCCCGAACATCGATCTCATAATCGAAGATGTCGTTGAGATACATTCCCGCCGTGTAGAAGAGCGCCATCGCGATCACGAGGAAGATGATGGTACGGTCAAGCACCAGGGGCGCGGCAAGCACCGCTCCAGCGAGAACGTTGCTGACGACCGTTGGAGTGTTGGATATCCTCGCCAGTGCCAGGTGAGCACGAAAGTGATCGGCGGCAGACATTCTGGCCGGGCTATGCGTTGCCATCGAGGACCCACGCCAATTCACGACTGATCATTGTGCCGAGATCCTGCTTCATATCAGCGGGAAGGACATCCCATGTATATGTCTCGATCTCGAGATGGTTGGTGAGGCTTCGCTCCTTCAAAAGAGCGAATGTCTCCAGAATCGTTTCCTGAGTTGAACCGAACGCCTCGTACCGCTCGAGAAAAATAGGCACATGGAAGTGGATCCGCCACTCGACGGCCTCCGTGTCGGTAATGTGCGGCAGCGCCTCCGGAAGGTCACGGTAGCGGGTCAGCGATCCATCCCTGTTTCGCTGGATCACCTGGTGCAGGTAGACCGGCTCGTCAAACGCTTCCAGCTCGCTCGCGATCGTGGCACGCGCTGCGGCATCTTCCGGCAGGGAAACCTCCAGGGCCGAGCTGATCTGGACCTTGCCGACCTTGATCCCAATCTCGTCGAAGCGATCGAGCAGCTCACGCGGTTGCTCATAGCTGACACCAACATGGCAGGTATCGAAACAGACCCGGACGTGCTGCAGCAGGAGATCGCGTGCTGTCGAATGGTCTGTGCCGATTCGCTCGGCGAGCAGCGGCGCGCCGTTGGGTAACAACCAGTCCTCGAAGAAACGAATCAACTCAGCGCCATCGCCCAGGAGCCCATCCGGTTCTGGCTCCAGATCGACGTGGATCAGCTTGCCGGTCTCCTGATGCACCCTCACAAGATGGTCGGCAATACGGACAATGTTGGTGACGAAGACCGCCCACAGGGCAGGAAAATCAGGATCGATCCAGGGCTTGTAGGTCAACGGGCTCGTCGAGATACTGCCGTCCACGACACCGTCCGGCAGGAGTGCGGCCAGGATATCGATCAGCCGGATGGTATAGGCAACACGCTCCTCATCCTGCCAATCCGGCGCGTGGACATTGCCCTTGACCGCCTCGCCATGGAACGGCCCATATGGAAACCCGTTCATGCTGAAGACGTAGAGCCCGTGCTCATCGAGCACCGTCCGAAGATCACGCAGGCGGTCTTCCTCAATCACCTCCCGGCTGGCCTCGCCGGCGAGGCGAAGACCGACACCGAAGGGCTGATCCGGAGAGAAACGCTCCTTCAATGGCGGCAACCAAGTCTTGATGTTGGTGATGACATCGTCCAGGGTCAGGCCCGGATGGACGTTCATGCAATAGGTAAGGTGGCGTGAATGTTCGTCCACGAGCCGCAAGACGGATTTCCTTTCGGGTTTCGTTTTCTGCCGATCGTCTTATTCCGGGCGCCCGCGATCATGGGTCCTGATTGGGGCCAACCTTTGGCGGCGTGAGAGGGAAGGACGACCAAATAGATCCTTTGGTCCAACACCTCATTCGCAAGGGCTTTGCAGCTTCAAACCCCCGTCATTTTGAGCGAAGCAAAGGCCCGCTGCGCCTGGCCAAGGGCTCGCTCTGCTGCTCGCCCTCCGGGCTCGGCCAAGGTGGCAGCGCCACCGAGAAGCGGGAACGGGCCATTGGCTGAGCCTGCAGGGCGAAAAGCGACAGCGAGCCTTTTTTTCACCCTGTCGGCTCAGCCAACAGAATCCTACGCGAAGCGGTGCATGTAGGTGAAGCATGCGGCCCCAGACGTCGGCTCCACGTGGCTGAGCCACATCCCGGCCAAAGCGCTTCGCGTCGGATTCTTCGCGTCGCTCAGAATGACGGGGCTTTTGGCATATCGGGCATGTTTACCTTTCGCGTGTTAAACCGCATGCCAAATAGAGCCCGCTCTCCTTCGGGTAGATGACTTGTCTGGGTCAGACGGCTACCGTTGCGTCCACACCCCGCTTCAAATGGAACTTCGGTGACTGTCCCAGGAACCGCTTCGGATTCTCGAAGACGATCTCCCGGATCAAGTCATCATTGTGCCCGCGGCGGCGCATCTCAAGGGCGAAACGCGGGATCGCCGTCGGAACGCTCGGCCCCCAGTCACATGCCGATGCGACGCAGATCCGTTCGGTGCCATAGCGCTCGAACATGTCCACGGCGCGTCCCGGCGAGGTCTTGGTGACCGGATAGAGTGTGAACCCGGTCCAGAACCCGTTCTCCGTGATCATCGGCAGGGTGTGCTCTTCCGCATGATCGATCATCACTCGTCCGGGATCAATCCTTCCATTGGCGGCCAGCGTCTCCACGATCACCTTCGTGCCCTTGTACTTGTCCTCAAGATGGGGAGTGTGAATGTGGATCAGCTGGTTATGCTCGAGCGCGAGCTCGACATGATCCTTGAAAGACTCGAGCTCATTACGTGTCACGCGGTTGA
>JAUJLY010000117.1 GCA_030447145.1 Thermomicrobiales bacterium | reverse complement strand
GCGACACGCGGGAGTGGACCGATTATCGCACGCGCCTTGGAGTCCAGCGCCGGTTATGGGACGCGATGGACGCGACCTACTTCGTCTCGTCCGCCGTGTGGCCCGAGGGGTAGCCGATGGTCTGCCACCGGTGATTCTCCTAGGTGGTCCAGTACATACCTGAGCCGTATGCCGCGGGCCTCGTCCTGGAGACTGGCCCACGGCACTGGCATCCCGCCCAGGGTCATGCCGTAGTTGTCCCTGATCTTGTAGCAGTAGGCTGTTTAGAACGTCACGCGCAAAGACTGCACTGCTCGTGGACCAACCTCAACGTTGATGCCCTCCCCTTCTAGCGGGATTGTCTCGCTGTCACGCTCATCCGGGGAGGTCAGATATGCCCTTTGTGGTGGCACCGCAGGGAAGTGCAAGCGCGTGTTTTGCGCTTCCGCGTCGAGGTTCTGAAGCCGTATGATGATCCCCTCCCCAAAGTCTGCCGGCTTCATGTGAATCACCTGTACCGGGCCGTCGGCCACCTCGAGGAACTGGCCCTTCAAATCATTGGTAGGCGCCAGATCCCTTAGCACGATCAGCGGCGTTGCCTGCTCCTGAGCGAACCGGTTCGCTTCACCATCATTGCAGTGGCCCTCGTGGGTCGTGAGTCGAAACCGAAGGGGAATTTCACCCCCTTGGCTTGCTTTGAAATTGACCATCCAGTGGTTATTGAGAGCCCATGACATGATCGTCGGCCCTTCCGGCTCAAGGGTTTCCGCCCATCGACCGGTCGTAATCCCGCCGAGATGGACCAACGGTGCATCAAGAGGCGCTACAGTGACTCCCCGCTGGTTATCACTGACGTCAACCCACCGGTGAATCGGATACCAATCCCGGACCGTGCCGTGGATCTGATCCTCTTCCGGAGTGATCGGGATGCCATTGATGTCCGCGCGAAACGCCGGAGTGCCGAGGTTGAAGGGAAACGCGACAAAGACCGCCTCTACATCCGTTTCGTGTTCCTTGTCGAGCAACCAGTCAATCTCGAGGGCCTTTACTCCCGTCGACAGCCGATAGGTACAACTCGCGCTCCGAATACCGCGCCCCTTGATGTGGACAGTGATCGAGACGTGTCCCTGACCAATGACCGGTTCATCCACAATCACATCGGTTGCGGTCTCTCGACGAAATGGCGTGTCTTTGACCCGAACCCCGAAGTCTTCCGCCGAAAAATCACCGACAAAGAGGGCGTTCCGCTGCCCGGGGTCGTCAACCCACTCGTAAACATATTGGCCTATGCCATACCCCTGATAGGAACCCGCGTAGTTGTGCCCGGTAGCGAAGTCAATCCACTCCGAGACCGCGCCTGTGTCCGGATCAATTCTCAGTCGGTAGGCACTGTTCTCGATAACGTTGGTCTCGGTGCGGAGGTCCGCATTGGACGGCTGGGCGTCAACAGACAGAAACGCATATCCATATGTCGGAACGGCTCCTGAGACCATACGGATCGGTGACTCCGGACGTGCTCCTCCCCAGGAAACACCTCGGGGGAAGAAGCAATCCAGAACGCCGGCTGGCGCGGCACCCCCACGAAGTTCAGGCTCCTCCGCCAGGACGTTTCGCTCCCATGGGAGCGTGTTGATCACCAGAATGTGATCATCATGGGGAGTTGGATAGGCCGCCGACGGGTCCAGGTCACCGAGGTTGAACATACCCTCAGGCCCAGGTGTCCCAACCGTTCGCGCCAGATGATTGGCCCCTCGCGCAACCAGATCGTGTGCCTCGCTCGACGCCGTGTAGGCGAAGGAGGCCTTACGGTTCCACTGTGCCTTGGTCCAGCGTGACTGCGGCCTCTCTATACTGGCGAACGCGCCCCACGTATGCTCATCATAGAGTGTCGCCTGTTCAAACGCTGAGTCGGCCCGCTTTGCTGACCACAGCTGTTCGCCACGGCTGCTCACCCACGCGCCAAGGGCTTCCGCCTCATGGAGCAACTCGTGGGTGGTTCGGTTCACTCCGGTTTCGTAGGCGCTGGACGCCACTCCGTCTGACCACCAATCTAACCAGTCACCACGCCAGGTGGCAAGCGAGTCCCCGTATTGATCGCGGAGGACGCGGCCGAACTTGGCCGGCGTTGTGAACACCATCCGGGGCTCCCGGTTCGATGCGTTCCACTCCCTGACAAAGTCGGCCATCTTGATGTCGGGCGGACCATTGTCTACCCGGATCGGGTGGGTCGATTGGCAGTACATGAAATCGAAGGGATACGCGTCATCGCGCTCAAGTTTGCTGACCTCCCTCCCAAGGGACTCCTCGACGAAGCGCCAGTCGCCCAGCTTGGAAATGCTCCGGCCAAAGAGATAGTGAAACCCGTTCCAGGTGAGGAGCTTTTGTCAGGTTGGACTTTCCCACCAGAAACCGGTGGGCATGGGCTTCGGTACGCCTCCTCGAAACGGGTTCACCGACATGGTGAGAAAGTCGATCCCAAGCGCAGGCAGCAAATCGGCGAACATCCAGCTGATGCCATTGACATCGCTCTGCATGGCCGCGCTGACCTCCACCTCGAACTCATCGCGGAGCCGTCGCACCGGATACAGCGACCGTATCATTTGCTCCGGAGTAAGCAACGGTGTCAGGTTGTACTGCATGCCGGCGACATCCATTGCCCCAACTGAATTCCATTGGTGGAATCGGGTCCGCTGTTCTTCGCTCGCTTCTCGCAAATAACGCTCCGTCATCCCGGTGACTTCACAGGTCCACTGATACCTGGCCTCTTCAGGGTAATTGGCAGTTGCATCCATCAGGTCCATCGCCTGATCGATGAACTCCTTGTGCTGCCGGAAACAGAGATCCTGGTAGTCCGTGAAACCGATATCGGTATGGCTATGATTCACGATGTACAGCGTCTTGATCTTGGTCATGCCCTGGCGCCCTCCCCACTCACGACTTCCACGCACGATGAATCACCACGCCTCCACTTCACCCGACGTGAGACCCCACCAAGTCCTTCCGACACTCCCCTCGATCCATCGATCCTCTATCGTGTCGTTGCCCCGAGACCCCGGACAAAAACGCGCTGCACAGCAAAGAAGAGGACGAAGGTGGGTATTGAGACTATCAGTGCCCCCGCCAGAACGACTGGGATGCTGGCCGATGCGTACTGCCCCTGAAGCCCAGCGAGCGCTGTCATGATGGGGCGGACATCGGCACTTCGGGAGAGCGTCAAGCCGAAGAGGAGGTCATTCCAGATCCAGGTGAACTGCAGGATGAACACTGTGGCGAAGGCGTTGAGCGATAGGGGCGAGTAAATCTGTCCGAAGATCCGGAGGGACGAAGCCCCATCGAGCCGCGCCGCCTCCGGCAGCTCGTAGGGGATTGACATGAAGTGGTTGCGAATAACGAAGACCGCGAACGGAATCGTAATCGCGGTATAGAAAAGCAGCAGCCCCATCCTTGTGTCGTAAAGGTTGAACCTGACGTAATTGCTATACAGTGGTGAAAGGTACATTTGAAAAGGAAGAATGGTGCCTGCATAGAGCACCATGAACCAGAAGAAGCCGTGCCGAACCCTGAGTCCGATGATGGCGAATGCCGCCAGTGCGGCCAGGATCACGGCTGCAAGACCGCCCACGGTGGCGTAGAAAAGCGTGCTGCCGACGCTGACACCCAGATCTGCTGCGTTCCACGCGGCGGTGACATTCTCCCCAAAGGCAAACGACGACGGCAGCTCGTACAACTCCTTGGTCCGGTACTCGTCGGTCGGCGTGACCGCGTTGATGAGGACGAAGTAGAGAGGAATGATCCAGATCGCACCTAAAATAAATGTGACAAAGTGGCGCAAAATACGGGTCAGACTCATGTTGTCCTCAACGTCCGGCTAAGATAGAGCCATGATGCTCCCACGACGATAGCACTCAACACCACTGCAATGGCCGAACCGTAACCGTGCCGGAAGAGGAGGAACGTCTCGCGGTACATCGTCACTGCCAGCGTCTCCGACGTCCTGGCTGGTCCGCCTTGGGTCATGACCCAAATGATGTCGAATGTCTTGAGACTGTTCACGAGTGATATACCGACAACGACGATCGTCATAGGTCGCAGAAGCGGCAATGTGATATCACGGAACAGTCGCCAGCCTTCGGCGCCGTCAAGCCGTGCCGCCTCGAGCGGATCGCGTGGAATAACCTGGAGACCAATCAGGAAGAGCAGGACGCTGACGCCCACGCCCTGCCACGTAGCCGCGACGATCATGCTCCAGGTCTACACGGGCGGCCGCACTAGCCAGGAGCGCTCGAGCTCCTCAAGTCCGAGGGGCTGAAGCACACTGTTTAGAGCCCCATTGCTGCGGAGCATAAATTCCCACATGACCCCCACAGCGGTGCCCGAAATTGCATAGGGGATGAGGAACGGGAGACGGTAAAGAGCGCCGCCGGTTAGGTCAAAGGTTAGAACGGCAATCAGGAGGCCAATGCCCACTGGCAGCAGGAGCGTACCGATCACCCAGAACAGCGTGTTGGTAAGAGAGTCGATCAGCACGGGGTCACGCATGAGTCTGGTGTAGTTATCCACACTGACGAACGTTGCTTCGCCGAGCCCGTCATACTCGGTTGAACTGAGATACGCCGTGCGGGCGAAGGGCCAAAGGAGCCAGCCGCCAACGAGGACGATCGCCGGAAGCAGGAACAGATAAGGCGCAATGCGGCGGCACCAGCTCGCTAGCGTCACGTGGCCCTGGGGCGCCGCCGCCGACACCCTCGCTGGCGGACCTGCCGCTGTGCGTTTTGTGAGCTGGCTCATTGACTCGTGCTTCCCCTCCTGCTTCCTGCGAGCCTCTAGTACACCCTTGTATCCGTCGCTCATCGTCCGGGGATGAGCCGGGATGCCCGTTTCTCACTCCACATCCCGGCCAACCTAGCAGGTCTTAGGACTCTCGCCCGCTCCACTCGCGCTGAGCGATGTCCTCGATCGTCTGAAGCACGTCCTCGAGGTTACCAGGATCGAGCATGAATCGCGCGAGTTCATCTACCGCGCTCTCCACAATGGCTGGCGGTGTCGCCTCCCAGTAGCGTTGGATGAGCCGGTACTCCTGTTCGTCAATCGACGACACAAGGTCGGACAAGACTGCATTCTCCGTCTCTGCCTCCGGGTTCGCAGGGACGTCCTTGAGCTTGGCGCTCCACTCCGTCTGGGCCTCAGGAGTCACCCACCACTCCAGGAATTCAGTGACCGCATCAGCGTTGGCCGCGTTCGCGGGGACACAGAACGGGCCTGCCTCGAAGATGACAACGTTCTCGTCGAGGTCTGGGTTGACGTTCGGCAGAATAAACGCTCCATATTCCTCACCTGGCTGCAGACCGGTGTCCATAAAGGCTTGATTGAACCATGTCCCGATGGGAACCATTGCAATCTCACCGTTGGCGAATGCAGCTCCAGCGTTGTCAGCGTCCAGAGGCATATCGAGTGCAGTGAAGTACTCGTTGTCGAACATGGATTTCCATGTCTCCATGGCGCTGACAACAATGGGATCGGTGTATGACTCCTCCCCGCGCATGAGCGCTTCATAAAAATCGGGATCGGTACGAATGAGCAACTCTTCGAACCAGATAAAAGCCGGCCACCGACCGTCGATGGTCGCATAGAAGGGTGTGACATCCGCGCCCTTGAGAGTCTCGGCGGCCCCCATCAGATCGTCCCAGGTTGCGGGCACGGAGATTCCTTGCTCGTCGAAGACGGTCTTGTTGTAGAAGACGGGCCAGTACGAAACATGATTCGGTGCAGCGTACTGCTTGCCATCAAAGGTAAACGCGCCAGCAAGGGTCTCGGGAAGATTGCCAGCCTCAATTGCCGTATCCCAGAGAGAGGTGAGATCCATAAGAACCCCCTCATTCACGAGGTCCTCCATGCGATATCCCGACCACCACGTGAAGAGGTCAGGTACATCCTGGGTGGGCAGGGCCGAGAGGATAGCCTGCTGGTAGCTCGTCGTATCGGAGTAAGGAACTGTTTCGATACCGGTCCCACCCGCTTCTGCCGACATCTCACCCATCGTCTTATAGAATTCATCCCAAGGTGCTTTGTCGTGAAAGAGCTGGATGGTCTCACTCCCGCCCTGCAAGCGTGACCGTTGAGGAGCTGATATTCGCGGTGCCGCCGCCGCGCGCTGGTTGCCAAGCGTGCTCATACCCGCCACCGAAAGGCCAGTACCCGCTCCAGCCCTAATCAGCTTTCGCCGGGAAAGATCCTGACTTCCCGCATTCACGAGACGTTGCGGTGCTCGTTTGCTCATGTCCGTCATTCGATGGCTCCTTTTGATGGGTTTGCGCACGGCGCGACAAAAACTCGAGTCAGTCCTGGTCATAGGGAATGAACGTTTCGCAGGTCTTCGATCCTTCCACACCTCCTGATGCTTGTCCGCATATGCTTGGTATGCGTATGCCGTGTGTATCCCAATGCAGGTTGCGTCCCCGCCATTTCCCACGGATCCGGACGCGGCATCGGCAAGCGGTCAACGTGGGCCACCTTCCCCTTTCGCAATCAAAAGTGATCTGATGACTATAGTTGTTCGTGCATGCATTCTAGAGTCGCGTGCTGAGCGTTGTCAACCGAACCATCTCGCGGCTCAACATGCTACGAAGGTTGCCGAGCGGGATTCTGCGCCTGCGGTAAGCCGCCCCTGAGTGCGCGGCCATAGATGACGGGAGAAAAACGAGAACCGTACTAGGAGGTGTGGTGCGACATGTCAACGAGCTCTAGTCGGGGGAATCCACCTAGTGTGGAAGTGCGCCCGGATCTTTCCCAGCATTTGTCGCGACAAATTCTTGCGATGATCGCATCGGGGAACCTTCAAGCAGGGGACCGTCTCCCCTCAATGAAGGAATCGGCAGAGCGCTTTTCTGTGGCGACCCCAACAATTCGAGAGGCTTTACGCCGGCTCCCGGGCACAGGTGTGATTGACATCCGCCATGGATCCGGTATTTATGTGCGCAAGGCCGGTCAAGGACTGATCATCACTAATCCCTATCATGGTGCTCTGAATGCCGATTCGGCCATGCAACTGGTGGATGCTCGACTGGCGATCGAGCCTTATCTTGCAGGCAAAGCAGCCGACGCATCCACAGACGAAGATATTGTCTCCCTGGAACGGCTGCTGGACGACGCAAAACTGCTCCTCATCGGACAGGATGCAAAGCTTCATCCGACCAACATGCAGTTTCATACCCAGATTGCACGCATATCCCACAACTCGATCCTTTCGGCGTTTTTTGAGTCAATGGTCGAATTGTATTCCCGGGAGCAGCTTGGCATTCTGGCAATCTTCAATGCCCGTACACGAGACCATGAGGAACACGTGCGTATTTTTGAGGCCATCCGTAGCCACAATGCCTCGCTCGCAGCCGACCGCATGAGAGAACACTTACTCGGCGTACGAGACGTTGTCGAGCAGCGATTGCTCGACTCGCCCGTCTGAGTACTCCTACCTCAGGATTTTAAGCACCAGCGTTTTCATTTCACCTGGTGCAAGAGTGACACGCACCGTGCCATCCTCGAGGACCACATCAACCAGTTCAGTCTCGAGGAATGTGCCTGATTGTGCGGAGGCGACCGGCAGATGGGTCAATTGCACCGTGGTCTCCGTCACCACATCTGCATGGGACACAAGAAAGACCGTAAGATCCCCTCCCGAATGAGAGGGCGCAAGGTGGCTCACCTCAATGCCCGGGTGATCAGCCCGGACGAAGCTAGCCCGATCCGGAAAATCAGTGGTGCTTGAAGCGCCAAGCGGTGTCGTGACACCGATGAACGGCGTGGCTACTGAAGCGCCAGTGTCAGGTCCCAGTGTTGCGGCGTCTACGTCACTGCCTGTTGCCACAGTGTAATGGAACGTCATTTCACCACCCTGCTGCGGCGGAAAATTGGTAT
>JAUJLY010000116.1 GCA_030447145.1 Thermomicrobiales bacterium | reverse complement strand
GGACGGCCCTGCCACGACTCAACGACGTCCCGAATGCCCATCACGCGCGATTCTCCAGCTCCGCGATCACGCGTACCAGGTCCTTTCGGGAGACGATCCCGACATATCGATTGTCCTGGTCCACCACTGGCAGCGGATGCACGTCCCGCTCGATCATGATGGAGGCGACCTCATGCAGCGTTGCGTCATGCCGGATGCTCACGACTGGCGATGACATCAACATCGCCGCGTTGATCGCCAGAGCCCGCCGGATATCATCCTCGTAGGGACGGCCAGCATCAGCGACAAAGATGGCATCAAGGAAAGGAACGGGCGTGGGCGCGTCCACATCGGCCTCGCGGGCGACGATATCGCTCTCCGTGATGATGCCGATAATCTGGCCGTTCTCAATCACGGCTACCCCGGCAACATCGTAGTCGACCATCAGCTTCGCGACCCGGGCTACGCTTTCCTCAGGCGCCACGGCGGGCACATCCTTGCGCATGATTTCGGCAACAACAGGTTCGGGTGCTTCGTTCTCCTGCGACACTACCTGATCCTTGTCCAATGTACTTTCCCCATCGATGCATGAAGCGGTGCAGCCCGTAATGCGCTTCTCGGCTTATCTACTGTGTCGGACTACTGGTCTTATGCCATCAACGCGATTCATTGCCCGTGCCGAGCTTCCCAAGGACTCCCGCGATCCCATCAGGCATATCGGTGGCGATGACACCGAGGTCGCCGAATCGGTGCTCCAGGGTCCGAGCCGCCTTCGCTCCCGCGAAAAGCGCCAGACCTGCGGCATCCAGCGGTGCCAATCCCTGCGCCAGAAACGCACCAACAGTTCCAGATAGCACATCGCCTGTGCCGGCAGTTGCGAGAGATGCCGGCGCGTCCCCAGCGACAAGGGTCGCCTTCCCATCAGAGGCTGCCGAATACGCTGATTTCATCAGGACGGCTTGTCCCCATTTCGTCGCATACTTTCGTGCGACCTGCGAGGGGTCCGCAACGATCTCTTCAGTGGATAGTCCTGTCAGGCGGGCCATCTCTCCCGGATGTGGCGTCAGCACCGCGCGCCCCTGTGGCATATGGGCCCACCACTCGTTCTGCCTCGACAGCCATGTGAGAGCATCGGCATCGATCACCAGCTTGAGGTGCTCATGACCGAAGATGGGTGAATTCGCGACGTCGCGGGCACTGGTGGTGACGAGACTTGGCCCGCCGAAGCCGATGTTACTTCCGACCTGGGCATTTTTCCCTCCGAACCCGAAGAGCGCGCTGAGCAGATGGTCGGTCAGCTCATCGTCGCCAAGACCAGGACCGATCACAACAGACTTCGCCTTCTTCAAATGCAGCCCAAGGCGTTCGACTGCGCGTCTTGCCGAGCCCGGCGCATCTGTCTCCGGGAGCACGATGTGGGCGACCTCCGGCATGACTCCGGCGAGAGCAACAACCACGCTACGCCCCGAGGCGAGGCAGACAATACCGGCGCCGGCCCGACCCGCCGCCCTGCTCGCCAGATAGGCGGCGCCAATGAAGGAGGGCGAACCGGCTATCACGATCACACCGCCCACTTCCCATTTGTGGGTGCCGGTCTTTCGTCTTGGGCGGACCCGCTGGGCAAACGTTTCATCCGCCCACGATGCGTTGTGTCCCAAATCAGGTTTCGATACGGGGGCCTCGGTTGCCATTCATATGCTCCAATGAACTCTGTTCAAGAATCTCTAGCGACGCCGTCGAGAACAGCACCACTCGGCCGCCCTGAACCCTCGCCCGTAGCCACAACAAACGCCATGGCGTCGGTCCGCGAGTGCGTCAGCGACACGCTGAAGCTGGTCAGACCAAGCTGGCGGGCACGTTCCGCCGCTCGCCCGTGCAGGACAAGCACGGGTTTGCCACGACGGTTGGGTAGCACTTCCATCTCGCGCCAGCGGATGCCGATAATTCCCGTGCCGAGCGCCTTGGACGTCGCTTCCTTTGCGGCAAATCGCGCGGCGAGCTCGTTGATGCGGGTCCCATACCATTCACGCTCGCGCTCGGTATACACGCGCTTCAGGAACCGATCGCCGAAGTCGTTCAACGAGCGCTGGATGCGAGCAATCTCGATAATGTCGGTACCGACCGCCACGCCACCTTCGCGCTCCGGGTCGAATTCGGGGACATACCACCCCTCCCCTTCGCGCTCATCGAACACCGGAGGCTGATATTCCCTCCAACGCCGTCGCTCGGGCATCAGCGTTTCTCCTTCTTCGGGCGAGTGGCGCCTACCGGCGAGGGATTCGCCACTGGGCGGTAGCGATCGGCGAATGCGCCATGCGCCTTGGCGAACACCCCTGCGGATATCGCAGCACGGATCTCTTCCATCTGCCGTGCGAGAAAGCGAAGATTATGGACACTGGCAAGCCGTAGCCCCAGCACTTCATCGGCGCGAAAGAGGTGATGCAGGTATGCCGCGGTGAACTCCGTGCAGGCAACACAATCACACGTTTGATCCACCGGCTCGTGAATATGCTTCCAGGATGCGTTACGGATCGAAATCCGGCCGTCAGGAGTAAACAGCGCCCCGTTGCGGGCAGCTCGGGTCGGCAACACGCAATCGAACATATCGATCCCTCGTGCGACCCCGTTCCAGAGATCTTCCGGTGACCCTACACCCATCAGGTAGCGCGGCTTATCCCGCGGCAACTCGGGCGTGCTAACCTCCAGCATCTCCGCCATCACCGGTTTCGGTTCACCGACGCTGAGACCACCGACCGCACAGCCCGCGACATCCATTGACGCCAGGCGGCGAGCGCTCTCGCGTCGCAGGTCGGCCTCCATTCCCCCCTGCTGGATGCCGAAGAGCACCGAGCGAGAGGCGGGCCCGTTCCTGTCCGTGTAGTGCGTAATCGCGCGTTCCAGCCAGCGGGCTGACCGCTCAGTAGCCGCGGAAATCGCCGTACGCTCGGCGGGCAGGCCGATCAGGTGATCAAGCTGCATCATAATGTCGGAGCCGAAGCCCACCTGCAATTCGATCACACGCTCCGGGGTCATCTCCCACTTCGAGCCGTCGATGTGCGAGGCGAATCGCACCCCCTCCTCCGTTACCCTGGCATTGTTGGCAAGGCTGAAGATTTGGAAACCTCCACTGTCCGTCAGGATGGGGCGGTTCCAGCGCATGAAGGTATGGAGTCCCCCAGCCTCCTCGATGATGTCCAGACCAGGACGAAGCATGAGGTGGTAGGTATTCGCCAGGATGATCTGCGCACCCGTCTCTCGTACCTCGGTGGGATGAAGCGTTTTGACGGTGGCCTGGGTGCCAACCGGCATGAAGACGGGAGTTTCGATGGTACCCCGGGTCGTTGTAATCTGCCCACGGCGGGCGAGCGTTACTCGATCCTCTACAAGAAGCTCGAACGAAAACCGTCCCCCGGGAACGCTGCTATGGCCGGGCAGTTCAGGAGATTCAGGCCTGTTTACGGAGTTGATCATGCTCCCTCAGGCGCTGCGCTGCGCATAGCCGGCGGCACGCCGACGCTGACGGGCCCGTATGACGGCGTCATCGACAGGAGCAGGGCTTGCAGACTCGGCGCTCTCCACAACATCAGCAGTGGAAGCAGAGATTTGCCGAGGTGTGCGGTCACTGATTACTGACGGTGTAGCGCGACGTGCGCGGCGTGTACGCTCTGGCTCCAATGGGGCAAATGCAGAGATATCCGAATACGGATCTTCCTTGTTAGCGACGGGCGCGACGGCCGTCTTTTTGCTCGTCTCGGCTGTTTTCGTGTCGGCCCTGGTCTCCGTCTTTGACGGTGTCGTTCGCGACGATGAGGTGCTCTTGCTGGAGGTCGTCTTCGTGCCATTCGTACGCGAGCTGGTGGTTCCGGATTTCTTGGCTGAAGCGCTCGATGAGCTCGTGGTGCCAGCCGACTTCTTCGATGTCGCTGTGCCTTTCGTACCCTTGCCGAGATCCCGCTGGACGCTCCTGGTGACGGAATCGACCTGCTTTTGCATTGGCCCGAGATCACCGGTGAGCTGGTTTCCCATCTCCCTGGCTTCCGCCACGGTCTTCTCGAATTCCCCCGTGAGCTCTGAGGTCATATTCCGGAAGTCCTTGTAGAGCTTCCCGGCCTGGCCCATCACTTCGGGCAGCTTTCCTGGCCCGAAGATCAGGAGCGCGGCAAGGCCAATAAGGAGCATCTCCTGCGGTCCAACGCCAAACACAGTGGAACTCCTTGCCTACATCTCACATGTTTCCGATTCGCCCGGGACGGTTTGACAGCAACGAGAAAAGCGAGCCCGGGAACGTGGCACAATTGCTACCCGTAGAGTATCCGGCAGGATAAGCGGTATCTGCAACACGAAGGCTCGTACATGATCTCGCGTTTCAGGTCGATTCCCGCCAGGACTCGTGCGTGGCTGACAGCAGCCGACGCTGCAGACCCAGCAGACGAGGACAAGACACCGATGTTTGATCGCGACCACACGAAGGTGGTCATCGGGCTGGGGAACCCCGGCAGGAAATATGCCGGGACCAGGCACAATCTCGGTTTTCTCGTCATGGATGAGCTGGCCAAACGAACGAGTGCGCCTGCCTCGAAGCAACGCCTGAGGGCGGAGATCACGGAAACGCGCACTGACAATTCCCGCCTTGTTCTGGCAATGCCACAAACCTATATGAACGACAGCGGGATTTCGGTCCGGGAGATCGTCCGTTGGTACAAGGCTCATCTGGAGGATGTGCTCATCGTCGTTGACGATCTCGACCTCCCTTTTGGTCAGATCCGCATCCGCCCGAAGGGCAGTGCCGGTGGACACAACGGCCTGAAGTCAATCTTTCACGAGTTGGGCAGCCAGGAGATCCCACGACTGCGCATCGGCATTGGGCGAGGTGGGAACCACACGATCGGTCACGTACTCTCGCGCTTCTCTCCGGAAGAGCAACAGCACCTTCCAGAGATCATCGACCAGGCGGCGGACGCGGTCGACCACTGGATGCGACACGGTATGCTCGCGACGATGAACGTGACGAACAGGAGCAGCAGTCCCCTATAATTCCGGCGTGGACAAACAGGCCGACTCAGCAAGGAGCACCCCGCAGTGACCCTCGAACAGGAACAGGAAGCAACGTCTATCCTTGGCGTCGTTGGCGCCGGCACCATGGGAAGTGGCATCGCACAGGTAGCGGCCCAGTCCGGCTACAATGTCGTGCTGATCGACACGGACGAAGAGATGCTGGACCGGGGTCTTGCCCGCATTACCTCCGACGTCGACAGCCTGGTCGAAAAAGAGCGACTCTCGGCTGAGAACCGTGACGAGATTCTCTCCCGCATCGAGGGCGCTACCACGCTCGAGCGGCTGGATCCCTGCGAGCTGGTAATCGAGGCGGTCACGGAGGACCGCGAGATCAAGGCCGGCGTCTTCAAGGAGATTTCGGAATCCGTCGATCCTGAGACGATTATTGCCAGCAACACCTCGTCCCTCTCCATCACGGAGCTGGCGCACTGCGTCCCGAACCCCGAGCGTGTCGTCGGCATGCATTTCTTCAATCCTGTCACGAGGATGAAACTGGTTGAGGTCGTGGCCGGACGGGCTACCTCTGAGGAGACAATCGCCGTCGCGATCGCGACGGCGATGCAGATGGGCAAGACACCGGTCGTGGTTGGTGACTCGCCGGGGTTTGTCGCGAATCGCCTGATGATTCCGATGATCAACGAGGCGATCTTCTCGCTCAACGAGGGCGTTGCATCCTGCGACGATATCGACCAGATCATGCAGCTGGGTGCGGGTTACCCGATGGGACCGCTGGCGCTGGCTGACCTCATTGGTCTCGATGTCTGTCTCAGTATCATGGAGGCGCTGCATCACGGGTTCGGCGATGACAAGTACCGTCCGGCACCACTGCTGCGGCAGATGGTCGCCGGGGGGCAACTTGGCAGGAAGTCGGGCAGCGGTTTTTACGAGTATCAGGTGTGAGGTAGCGCGAGATGGGTACCGGTCAGGAACTCATGTCCGCGTCCGGGCAGAGCCGGCCAATTCGCGTGCTGGTTGCGAAACCGGGCCTGGATGGACATGACCGTGGTGCCAAAGTTATGGCTCGCGCGTTTCGGGATGCGGGTTTCGAGGTGATCTACACCGGCCTCTTCCAAACGCCACAGATGATCGCCAATGCTGCTCTCCAGGAGGATGTCGATGTCGTCGGCATCAGTATCCTCTCCGGCGCTCATATGTCACTTTTTCCGCCCATCATGGACGCCTTGCGGGACGTTGGCCGCGAGGATGTACTCGTCGTTGCGGGCGGAACGATCCCGACCGAAGACATTCCGGTATTAAATGACATCGGTGTGGCGAAGATTTTCGGTCCTGGTACTCCCCTCCAGGATGCCGTCGCATATATACGTGAGCACGCACCTGACCGCGTGGACCTCCCCTAGTGACCGATGCCTCGCAGCGAGCCAGCCTTTCGGAACGTGTGCTGGCGGGCGACCGACGCGCGTTGGCGCGTCTCCTGACATCCATCGAAAACGACGATCCGCTTGGCGAGCAAGTAATGGAGAGACTCTTCCCCCACACGGGAAGCGCGCATCTGATTGGCATCACCGGTCCTCCAGGTGGCGGCAAGTCCACGCTCGTGAACGAGATGATTCGAGCCTACCGCGAGATGGGCAGAAGCATCGCGGTGATCGCAATAGACCCCAGCAGCCCTCTCACCGGTGGTGCAGCACTCGGGGACCGGATCCGCATGCAGGAATGGCATGCGGATCCGGGCGTCTTCATTCGTAGCATGGCATCTCGCCGCTTCGGGGGCGGTCTTGCAAGGAATGCGTTGGCCGTCGCCCACGCCTTCGATGCTGCCGGGTTCGACCCGATCATCATCGAGACGGTCGGCACAGGCCAGGACGAGGTCGCCATCGCGTCCCTTGCGATGACGACGCTTCTCGTTCAGGCCCCGGGAACCGGTGATGGCGTCCAGACGCTGAAAGCAGGTGCGCTGGAGATTGGTGACGTGCTCGTCGTGACGAAGGGCGATCGACCGGAAGCGATCGAGCTGGCGCGCGATCTGCGAAACCTTCGCCAACTGGGACTTGCCGCGGGCAGTGAGCTTTCACGATGGGATACGCCTGTAATAAAGACAAGCGCAGCCCGTCGCGAGGGCATCGACTCGTTGATGAACGCCATTGCCGCCCACTGGTCATGGCTGGAAGAAACAGGGGAGATGGAGATCAGGGTCCGCACGATGATCAACACGGAGATCGCCTTCCGGGTACAGGATGCGCTCCTCCAGGGGATAAGGCGCCCGGTTACCCGAGACGGTGGCATGCAGCGGCTGGTCGAACGCGTTGCGGCGCGTGAGATCACCCCGCTACTGGCCGCCAGAGAACTGCTCACACGCCTCAGTCACAATGACACGCCACCATAGTGGCGTCCTTCCAGAGCGAGCGGATTGATTCTCAGCACACTCTTCTGCCCTAAGCCGTGTCCGGGCCGTTTCGGCCCCGGTGCTATACTTCCCGAGTTATCGAGCATCGCGCATCGCGTTTTTCCATGATTCCTGGAGTACATGCCGCATGTCCGGACATTCCAAATGGTCCACAATCAAGCGTGCCAAGGGTGCAGCAGACGCCAAGCGCGGCCAGCTGTTCACCAAACTCGCGCGCGAAATCACCGTTGCTGCACGGACCGGACTTCCTGACCCAGAAGCAAACTCCCGCCTGCGCCTGGCGGTCCAGAAGGCCCGTGGCGAAAACATGCCGAAGGACAACATCGACCGTGCAATCGCCCGCGCCGCGGGCGCCGATGGCGGTTCGCAGTACGATGAGATCTACTACGAGGGCTATGGCCCAGGCGGCATCGCGCTCATGATCCTGACCATGACGGACAACAGAAACCGCACCGTCGGTGAGGTCCGTGCTGCCCTCACTCGTAGTGGCGGGTCCCTGGGTGAGAACGGCAGCGTGAGCTGGATGTTCGACCAGGCT
>JAUJLY010000406.1 GCA_030447145.1 Thermomicrobiales bacterium | reverse complement strand
AGCTCACAAACTCTAACCCGTTCGGCAAGCCGACAACGCGATGAACCGAGCGTCTCGATCACCTCGATCGCGAGGTTTCCAACAGCGATTCGCTCACCATCGTGGAGCGCACCGGCCACCGGGCAGGCCGCGAAGACGTAGTCCTCGGGATACCCGCCTGGCCCGCGGGCGCGGTCGAGACTGATCGCGCGCTCGTCTCCCTCCCGGACATAGGAGCCGGCAAGGGGAGAGGCGTAGACATCCACTCCCAGTGCGTCATGCAGGGCGCGGGCACCCCCGGCGTGGTCGCCGTGGGCATGGGTGAGCAGCAGGCGGCGAATGGACTCGCGTGAGATGCCGGACCGATCGATCTGGGCAAGGATCGGCTCGATGTCACACACCGCACCCGCGTCGATGACGACCGCGTCATCGCCGTCGTGGACGAGGTAGACATGGCAGTCGAGGGGATCGGTCAGGTTGAACCCCATCTGCCCGCTGCCGACCAGTTCGATGTGGTCCGTCAGTTTCACGATGGCGTTCTCCCGTCGCCTTCCGTTTGCCCCTGCCGGTCGCGGATGCATTGAGGCGGGTCACCAGCCCAACCCACGCTCATCGCTGCCCGAACCGCACGGATACCACCGGACTAAAGGTAACCGGGGTCACCAGGTCGTCGGCCTCCAGGCACGAGTTCGGCACCTCCGCGCGTCGTCGATCGAACCTCGACAATAACGGTCTGAACGGTCCCCGCACGGGCTTCCCGGTCGCCGGGTCCAGCGGATCGGTGGTTTGACGCTCTCCCGCACGTGGCGACCATGCTTGAGGCCAAACGCACGTCGTCTGCTCAGCGTCTTGAGCTGGTGCGCCGAAGGAGTCAGGGCTCGATCCGGGTGACGCCAGGGAAACGATCCATCTTCCTGTCGAAGGTGTGGATTTCCGTCATCCCGAGTTCCCTGGTGAGGGCCAAGTGATAGGAGTCGGGAAAAGACAAGCCGCCCGTTGAACTCCAGAACTCCAGGGCAGATGAAACGGCTTCCCTGTTTTCTACATGGATCCCGCGAATGCGTATGACATCGAGCAATGTGCCAGCGACCCGGCTCCGCGGAATCGAGAGCCGGCGATGGAGGAGATGGGCGAGTTCTACGAAGACCGTAGCAGGTATGAAAAGGTCAACGGCGGCGCTGGAAGCCGACTGAAAGAGCTGGGCCGCCCTTGCTGAATGATCGGGAATGTCAACGAGCAAATATCGAGCAGCGATATTGGTGTCAAGGGCAATCATGCCCATCCCCGGATTCTTCTTCGGCCTGTTGCCGCGGTCGGTTCCAGCGTTCCGTCGCGATCTCTGTCCAGATTTCGTCTCGATCCCATTCAAGCGGTTCGTTCTTTACGTATTCGGACAATGCTCCAGCGGTTCGATCGACGAGGGAATCAGTTGGCAGGATGGCGATGTAGGTTCCCCGGTCTTCAAAAATGACTCGTGATCCTTGATTCAGCTCGAACTTGTCACGGATCTCGGCCGGAATCGTTACTTGACCCTTCTGTTTTGTCCGTGCTTCTTTGGCCAGCATGATGGTACCTCCTGCTATGATGTGCTTCCTCATCATAGCAGGTGTTCCCCGATCCTCTTCGGTGCTACTTTGGGCTCAGTGGGCTGACATGTTGGAGCCACGCCGCCCGTCTGCAGAGAGGCCGCTACTGCGGCCGCAAGCGTTCTCGCTGAGCTTTGGGATGACTGGCTGACCGCGCACGATGCGGTCAGCCCTTTCGCTCTGTACACGGAAGGTACCGGCTGGCCCCACAGCTCGTGTCGCCTGAATCTGATGCGGCGATGCTGCAAAGGACCGCCCTCATGGTAGTCCTTTGCATGGGTCCAACGCGTTGGTAAGGGCAGCCCGCGACCACGCTGCCTAGTCGGCGACGGCGGCAGGTTCGGCCATCACGGTTGCTGGGTCGCCGCCGGTGCGCAGGAGCGCAAAGTACTTGGCGTCCGGGTGATGGATCACGATCGCCGCGGTCGTCTGCTCCGGGCTGAACTGGAACCCGTCCGTCACCTCGACGCCGATCGATCCCATGTCTAGCAGCTGGTCGACCAGCAGGTGCTGCTCCAGGTCGGGGCACGACGGATACCCCCACGAGT
>JAUJLY010000115.1 GCA_030447145.1 Thermomicrobiales bacterium | reverse complement strand
GGGGATCACGATCGGCTGCCCCTCAGGGGATGACCACGTCGCCAGCCCCAAAGCGATAGTGCCGGTGGAAACACGGCACTTGGTTTGCGCCCCTGGCTCCTGGTAAGCA
Organism: Thermomicrobiales bacterium; assembly: GCA_030447145.1. Classification (GTDB taxonomy): domain Bacteria; phylum Chloroflexota; class Chloroflexia; order Thermomicrobiales; family UBA6265; genus UBA6265. The sequence continues at coordinate 7,911 of JAUJLY010000115.1, read as the reverse complement.
TAGGTGGGGAGAATCGCGAACCGACCGGCCCCGAGTTCCGGCACACCGGCGACTGCGAGAGCCAACAGGTCGACAGGTTTTGTACGTCTCGGTGATTTTTGCCAGGCGTCATGGCGCCCAGGCTGCTTTCTCCGTTGCACTCTGGCGCCGACACACGCACACTGACACAGGGCGTCTGCACGCCCGCGTGTTCGTCATCTATCCGGGAGCCCTATGGACTTCGGCGCCTTTTCAATCATCAGCCTCATCTATGTGGTCATCGGAGTCCGTGTCGTCGCCCAGCTGGTCCGCAGTTGGCGCGCTACCTGGGACCATCACTTCACCCCGATAGACCGCCACTTGGTCGATCAGGCAGCGTTTTTCGTCTTCATCCCGATCTCTGTGGCGCTCCATGAGTTGGGTCACGCGGTTGCTGTCTGGAGCTTCGGCAGGGAGGTTGTCGAGTTCGGATTTTATGGCTTTGCGGGATATGTCGCCTATACCCCCTTCGGCCTCTCCGATGTCCAGCAGACCATCATTGCCGCTGCCGGGTCGCTCGTGAACCTGATCCTCTGTATCATCGGGCTGGTTATCGTGCTGCTCAAGAAGCCACCGATGCGCGCGGCCTTCAATGAGCTGCTGATCCAGTTTGTCCTGATCTCCGGCCTCAACGCCTTCATCGTCTATCCAGTCCTGGACATGCTCTCCGGCCTCAACGGCGACTGGCGCCAGATGTATGACAGCGGGGTGCCGTGGCTATCCGGCATCATCGTCGCGATTCAGGTTCTCATCCTCGCCGCCGGTTACTGGCTCCTCACAAATCCCGGTATGAAGGCCCGCATTGCCCGGCTTACCGACATCCCGCCGGGGTACCAGAGGGGTTTGTTGGGAGGTGTTCAGGTGGGCAAGGTCCACCCCAAAGCGTACAGCCCGGCTGAGCAAGCGCTCCACGAGGCGGTCGACCGGGTTGCCAGTGGATGGCCCTCCCGCGTGACAACCAGCGTGCAGCGATTCCCCGCAGGATCAGCAATCACACTCCAGTGGAACGATGGTCGGCAGCAACACGTGGTGGCCGCGAGAGTGTTCACGTCCGGCATCACCGAGATCATCCGGGTGCCAATGCCATCAGCACCCGGGGGATCGCAATCTGCAAGGACGCTGCACCGATGGACGGATCTTCCGGGCACCGATGAGCTGACGATAGGGTTGCGAATCGCGATGGAGACGACACAGCAGCAGGGATAAAACGCGGCCTGCTCCTACCCGACGTTAACCGGCGAGGTTCCCGCAAGGGCGCTCTGCATCAGGTCGTGGGCCGCCTTGAAGATCGCCTCAGACATTGTTGGATAGGGATGGATCGTATCGCTGAGGGCGGAAACCGGCAATCGATACTGCATAACAATCGCGATCTCGCCGATCAGCTCTCCTGCTCCGGCTCCCAGAATATGCCCGCCCAGCACCTGGTGCGTAGCACGATCGACAACCAGCTTGACGAGGCCCTCGCGCTGATCCGAGGTCATGGCCCGGGTCATTTCCGCGAAGGGAACAGTGGACGTCACGACGGAATATCCTCCCGCCCGTGCTTCGGCCTCGGTGAGCCCTACACGGGCGAGCTCGGGATCGCTGAACGTCACCCAGGGGACGACCCGGTAATCCGCTTTCATTGGCCCGTCCTCGTTCACAACATTGTGCAACGCGATCCGGGCCTGGTAGTCAGCCACATGGGTGAAGGGGTAAATGCCCGTGACGTCTCCGACGGCGAAGATGTGAGGAACGTTCGTCCTCATCTGCGCGTCAACCAAAATGCCCCGCTCGCCAAACCGAACACCGGCCACATCGAGGTCCAATCCGGCAATGTTCGGCACTCGCCCCGTCGCGACCAGAACCTCGTCGGCGACAAGGTCAATGGGCGTACCATCTTCACGCGAGCAGGTGAGGATCACCTGGCCGTCCGGCGATCGCCGTACACTCGTTGCCCGTGACCTCATCTGCAAGGTAATGCCTTCATCCCTGAGGATTCTGGTCAGTTCAGCCGAGAGATCTTCATCTTCCTTCGGGAGCACGTGTTCCTGCGTTCCAACAATCGTGACCTCGGCACCATAACGCGAGAACATCTGCGCAAACTCGACCGCCACGACCCCACCGCCGATGATCACCAGCGATTCTGGTAGCTCGTCGAGGGCAACAGCATCGACGTTGGTGAGGTAGCCCGTTTGCTCGAGCCCGTTGACTGAGGGCACCCTGGCTGTCTGCCCCGTGGCGATGAGAATTCGGTCACCCGTGAGCAGGCTATCCCCGGCGAGCACCTCGTTCTCGGAAAGGAATCTGCCGTGCAGCTCGTACAGGTCGATTCCCTGGGCTCGCACATTGACCGGTCCGTCGCCGCCACGAATCTCGTCGATCAGGTCATCGACCCGCGTGCGGAGTGCTTCCCACTCAAGACGGGCCTCGGGGACAGCGATCCCGAATCGACTCGCTGTCCTTGCCAGGTGAAGCACCTCGGCAGTGCGCACCATGGCCTTGGTCGGGTCACATCCGGCATTCAGGCAGGTGCCCCCGAGCTTCCATTCCTCGACCAGCGCGACACTCAAGCCCTGATCCACCGCACCGGAGGCAACTAAGCTTCCACTGGCCCCACCGCCAATCACGATCAGGTCGTAATGCCGCGCAGGTCTCCGGGACAACGCTCACCTCAAGTCTTCTCTATAACAGTGATGGAGATCGGCACTAGTCTGTACTAACCGGTTCGGTACTTCGGACAATCAGGTCAGAGGAGGAAACGGGGCGATCGCGATCGCGTCGTTCCCCTGCGCGGCAATTACCTCAAGAAAGCGATCCCACGACACCCGGTATTGCCATGGTCGCTTGTAGTTCGTGGTGGTCGGGCCAAGCGGATCCCGGATGATGACCTCATCTGCATTGAAGCCCATCACGGTCAGGGCGTGGTCGTTCGTGAGCACAACGGGGAAATCGTCGCCGTCCGGTGTCTTCCAGGTGGCTGCCCGCCACGGCAGGAAGTCCACCGTCGATTTGAAGAAGACCGGCTCGCCGCGCAGCAAGGCTTCCTCGATCAGGTGGCGCTCAGGGGTGAAGGTCACTCCCAACCCGACGGATTCGAAGACCTTGCGCATGGCGTTGCAGCGAGCCCGGGTGAGCACATTCGTGTCGTAATGGCCGCAGTAGTGCTCGTCGATGTCCCCGCCCCAGACAATAATCCCTGTGGGCGTCTCCTCGTACCAAGGCTCGATTGCGTTATCGACGCCTACGATCGCCATCTGCTCCTCAAGTGTGAGGTCGAAACCATAGGCCTTCAGGATGATCCAGGCAGAATCGAACTCGCAGGTGAAGTGAAAGTCCTGCCCCTCCTTCACCGGAACCTGGATGTAGGCGTCCCAGTACCATCCGTCTGCGATCACACGTTCGATCTCGGAGGCAGCCTGGCCGACGACCTGGCCGACATCGGTCGTCGTCTTCATGGCGGTGATGAAGGTAAAAGGATCCATGCTCTGTGCCGATGCGGGGTGTGGCGGCTGCGGCAGCGCGAGGCTGACCGCGCCAAGCGCGGCGCCGGCAAGAAGATGGCGGCGGGAAAGATTCGAGCCTGGATTCAAGTGGCGAGTGCGAGGGGTCATGGAGCATTCCTGGCAGCCTGGAGTCGGTATCCCGCTCCCGGCATGGTGATAGATTGACGGCGATCCTGTCCTTCCCACTCCCTTGGTAATAGTAGAGGGTATCTGCAAGTTCGCACAATGCCCCTATAGTGAAAGCCGGAGCATCGCTTGCCTCCGTACCATGCCAGGAGACCCGCATGCCGCGCCAATTCGACCATTTCGTCATCATCTCCACCGATCTCAAGACTGCTATGGATAATGCGCAAAAGGCCGGATTCACGGTCGTGCCACGGCGGCACTCACGGCGATGGACGCACGCATAATGCGCTTATCGCGTTCGCCGATGGTGCCTATATCGAGCTTATCTCTCCTACCAGCGCAACTCCTGAAGGAGAGCACCGCTGGTTTCCACGCCTCTTTGCCGCCGGAGGGCTCGTCGATTTCTGTCTCCTCGGCGATCAACTGGAGGATGAAATCGCGGCAATCAGGAACCAGGGTGTTGAATACCCGCAGCCATTTTCGATGGGACGAAATCTACCTGATGGCAAGCGCATCGACTGGCTCCTGAGCGTCCCTCCAGGCCCGGTCGGCCAAACAGGCTGGCCCTTCCTGATCGAGGACGTTACACCGCGCGAGCTGCGCGTGCCACGCGCGCCGGACGAGGTGCGCCACCCGAATGGAGCCCTCGGTGCCGCGGGCGTCACCGTCCTGGTGCATGATCTCGATACATCCGTGCGCGACTACACGGCTATCCTCGGCACAGCAGGGCACGAGCTTACAGCCCCCTTCTCCGATGATCGCCTGGGAGTGGTCTTCCCGGTCGGCAAGGAAGAAGACCAGTGGATCATGCTGGTTGAGCCCAAGGCCCATCAGGCTACCGAGCACCTGAACAGGCACGGCCAGGGACCCTACCGGCTTACGCTTCGCACCCATGAGGGCGCCATTGGTCCGGGCGAAGGTGACTTCGTCGATCCTGCCCTCTTCAACGGCGCAAGAATTCTGCTTGCCTAATCCGGTGCAGTGACGGTATGGAGCCTGCGCGCCTTGTTCAGGCTAAAGGAGCGGCCCATGCCATACAAGAACCGGGGCGACCTGCCCGATTCAGTGAAAGACAACCTCCCGAGGCATGCTGAGGAAATCTACAAGGAAGCATTCAACAGCGCCTGGGATGAATACGGTCACGACGAGGCTCGGGCCCATCGGGTCGCCTGGGGTGCGGTCAAGAAGAAATATCACAAAAACGACGAGGGTGATTGGGTCGAGGGGCCCAGCAAGGACGATTGATCCATTCCCCATTGCGCGATATTGGCTGAGCCGCCTCTCCTGACAAGAGGCGGCTTCGTCGCGTACTTCTACTAATGTCAGGAGCCCCGCAGGGTTTCCCGAAATTTGTTACGCTTCGCGCAACGCACACGAGACAACTCCAGGCATCTGGACCTCACGGGCCGAGCCGCCTAAACCGTCATCGTGACCGTCGGGGGAGTTGGGTGAGCGTCGATCGGACCGGTCCCGTACCGGACGTCGTAATGCCCGCCTCCGGCGGGAAAAGGAGAAGGTCTGTGTCCACATCCCAAACGTCGTGGCATCCACTTCAAGCCCTGTGGCTCCTGGTCATTGCTGCGGTTCTGGCCCTTGGCGCGATGGCGCCGGGCATGGCATTCGCCCAGGGCGATGCAGTCGATTGCACGGAGTGGAGCTCCGAGACACTGCAGATCATGGCGCCCGCTGCTCCGGGCGGTGGATGGGACTCCACAGCACGAGAGCTTGCGCGGGCCCTCCAGGAAGAAGGCATCGTTGAGAACGTCGAGGTTTTCAACGTCGAGGGCGCGGGCGGCACGATTGGCCTGGCCGAGCTAGTGAACACTCATGCCGGCGATGGTCACATGGCGATGGTCATGGGGCTCGTGATGATCGGCGGCATCGGGCTCAACGAATCCCCGGTAACGCTTGAGCAGGTCACCCCCCTCGCGCGACTGACCACGGAATTCGAAGTCATCGTCGTTCCGGCGGATTCTCCGCACGAGACGATTGATGACCTCATGGCAGCCTTCCAGGAGGATCCGGGCGCCGTCAGCTGGGCGGGTGGTTCCGCCGGTGGCACCGATCACCTCCTGGTCGGGCTTCTTGCGCAATCGCAGGGCATCGACCCGACCCTCATCAACTACGTCCCGTTCTCTGGGGGCGGCGAGGCGCTCTCCGCCCTCCTCGGTGGGCAGACGACGGCAGGTGTTTCCGGTCTTGGTGAATGGCAAGCCCAGATCGAGAGTGGCGACCTCCGGGCCCTGGCCCTCTCCGGTCGTGCTGACAGCGGTGATGCCACCCCCGTTGCCGGCGGCGCAACGCCGCAAGCATTCGGTGCTGACATCCCGACCCTCCAGGAATCCGGCATCGACATTGAACTCGCCAACTGGCGCGGTATCGTGGCTCCGCCCGAAATCTCCGAAGAGGATCAGGCCTGCCTGAACCAGGCGATCGAGGCGGCAGTCAATTCCGAGACGTGGCAGAACACGCTCCAGAGCATGGGCTGGACCGGTTTCTATCTGGGTGGCGAGGAATACATCGCCTTCATCCAGAGCGAGATCGAGCGGGTCAACACGATCCTCACCGATCTCCAGTTGATCGGCGGCGAATAGCCTCCCCGATCAATCGTGCTGATGCCGGGTTTCCCTGTTGGGATACCCGGCATCGGTCTGGAGCCCCGACCTATGGTGACAGAACCTGATACAGCCCCGGCCCCATCGCCGGATGATGACAACGTCTACGTTCCCACGGGCCTGGCGCGATGGAGCGAGATCCTCATCCCCGTGGTGCTGATCATTGCCGGTGTCGTCATCCTGGTGCAAACTCAGGACATCCGCGTTATTCGCTCGATGTCTCAGGTCAGCCCTCGTGCCATCCCAAATCTTGTCGGTGGCGGACTGATTGTGGTCGGTGTTTGGTATGCCATCGATATCATCCGCAAGCCCCACGTGCTGACGGCCGGTGAAGACGCCGAGGATGTCGACATCGGGGCGCCGACGGACTGGGGCGTACTTGCGATGATCGGCGTTGGGTTGGCGATCTTCGCGCTCCTGATCCGCCCCGCCGGGTTTATCCTTGCAAGTGCCATCGTCTTCGCCATCGCATCAACCGCCATGGGTAGCCGCAAAATTCTTGCAAACGTACTGATCGGCCTGATCCTGGCGTCGGCGGTCTTTCTCCTCTTTGACACCTGGCTTGGCGTCCGACTACCGGCTGGCATTCTTGAATCCGTGTTCGAATAACACTGCGGGGACGGTGGCTTGTCATTGCCTCCCGATGCGAAGAATCGCAGTCAGGAACAGTTCACGTTGCAGGGTTCCATCAGATAGCAGCCCACAATCCTCGCGGACGATCTTGCAGCAGTACTACCAAAGCTAATATACGCGCCGTTGTCGGCTGAGAACGCGCCACACCGTCCCACTGAAGCACTTACGAGATGCTGAAGGACAGCTTATGGATTCGATAGCTTCTCTGATCGACGGGTTCAGCATCGCCCTCACGCCCCAGAACCTGCTCTGGGCGCTGATCGGCGTTTTTCTTGGCACGTTCGTCGGTGTGCTGCCAGGCATCGGTCCCGCGCTGACGGTGGCGCTCCTGCTTCCGGTGACCTATGCCCTCGATCCCATCCCCGCATTTATCATGTTCGCCGGCATCTACTACGGCGGCATGTATGGCGGCTCGACAACATCGATTTTGCTGAATACTCCCGGTGAAAGCGCATCCATCATCACCGCCCTTGAAGGCAACAGGATGGCGGCAAAGGGGCGTGGTGCCGCTGCTCTTGCGACGGCCGCGATCGGCTCGTTCGTGGCAGGCACCCTGGCGACGATTGGCCTCACCCTTGTCGCGCCGGCCATGGCGCGGATCGCCCTCCGGTTCGGCCCCGCCGAATACCTGGCCCTGATGGTCCTGGCGTTCACCACCGTTGCTACCCTGCTCGGCTCGTCAATGGTGCGCGGGTTGGTCAGCCTCTTCCTGGGGCTCGCCATCGGCCTCATCGGGATCGACGCCCTTACCGGCCAACCACGCTTTACCTTCGGCAATCCCCACCTGCTGAACGGCGTCGATGTAGTCACCGTCGCAGTGGGCCTCTTTGCGGTTGGAGAGACGCTCTGGGTGGCGTCGCACATGAGACGCGAGAAGCACAAGACTCAGGAGATATCCGGGTCCAAATGGATGACAAAGGAGGACTGGAAGCGCTCCTGGAGGCCGTGGCTGCGAGGAGCGGGGCTGGGCTTCCCCATCGGTGCCCTGCCCGCGGGCGGCGCCGAGATTCCTACATTCCTCTCCTACTCCATCG
>JAUJLY010000114.1 GCA_030447145.1 Thermomicrobiales bacterium | reverse complement strand
TCGTGGCCGTGGAGGCGGAGGCTTTCCTGCCGGTATCAAATGGGAATCTGGGCGCAAGGCGAAGAACTCACCGAAGTTCGTGGTCTGCAACAGCCACGAGGGCGAGCCAAACGTCTATAAGGACCGCCACCTCCACGAGGCAGACCCTCACCGGATTCTCGAGGGCATCCTGATCGCCTGCATCGCCTGCGGGGCCGACCGTGGGTACAACTACATTGGTGGTGAGTATCCGCTCGGTATCCGCCGCTTCCGGAAAGCGGTTGCCGATGCTGAACGCCTTGGTCTCATTGGCAAGGATATTCTCGGAACGGGTAAGAACGTTGCGTTCCGTGTTCGCACCGGCGGCGGCGCCTACATTTGTGGCGAAGCCTCCGCCCTGATGTATTCGGTCATGGGCGTCCGGGGCATGCCGCGCACGAAGCCGCCTCGCTCCGTTGAGGAAGGACTCTGGAAGCGCCCGACGGTCGCCAACAACACTGAAACCCTCGCAAACATTCCGGACATCATCGTCAATGGCGGTGAGTGGTACGCCAAAATCGGTACTGAAAAGAGCAAAGGCACCAAGCTCATGACCGTCCAGGGCCCGATGCACCATCATGGTGTAGTCGAGGTCGAGATGGGCATGACCATGAACACCCTCTTCTACGACGTTTACGGCGGCATGCGTGAGGGCTACGAACTCAAGGGCATCCAGACCGGAGGCGTCTCCGCGGGCCCGATTACCAAAGAGCACTTCGATCGCCGAATCGACTTTGATTCCTACACTGACATCAATGGCATGCTGGGCTCAGGCGGATGGGTGATCTTCGACGAAAAGGTCTGTGTCGTCGATTTCGCGCGCTACATGACCGCGTTCAGCCGTTATGAATCGTGCTCGAAATGCGTTCCATGCCGATTGGGGAATCCGGCCCTGGTCGAGATTCTGGACCGTATCCGGTTCGGGCGCGGCACGCTGGAAGATCTCGCGCTTATTCGCCGAACATCAAAGCACATTATAGAGCTCTCACTCTGTGGCCTCGGCCAAGTCGCACCGGTGCCGCTGATTGGCATGCTCGATACCTATGAGGAAGAGTTCCGCAAACACATCGTCGACGGAGTATGTCCCACCGGCACCTGCCCGATCTCCGTTGGGCGACCAGTGTTGGCTGCGGCTGATTAGCGGCGCTTCTTACGAATCGTGGAGCGAGGCCGGGACATACTGCCCGGCCTCGCTGTTTCCATACCGAACGGAGAACCTCCGGGCTTCCTATGCTACCAAGGGGCCGAGTTGCTCCATGGCGCGAGGGCTGTTGCAAGCAGGGGTGTGCTCAAGTCAAACCTGGACGGCCTCGTTCAACCGAGATCGATCTGCTGACCCACGCCCTGTTCCTGTGCCCGGAGCACGGCAGCATTGGCTACGGCCATATCCTGCACTGCGTTACCAACGGACTTGAAGAACGTGACATCCGTGTCGTTCTCTCGAGGCACAACCGATCCCACCACCACATCGCCCAACTCGCCAACAATATGGTCCTCTGAGATCACGCCATTCCGGAGAGGGATAATCAAGTCGCCAGCTTCCTCAAGTGCATGCTCTTTCATATCGAGGATCACGCGGGACCGGGCTACAAAGTCGGATGGGGCCTCCTGCATCTGCGGCGTGAATGACCCTACACCGCTCACATGTGTTCCTTCCTTGACCCACGCATCGTCAAACACGGGTGTTCTGGACGTCGTGGCCAGACACACGACGTCTGCCTCGCGTACCGCTCTCTCGACATCGTCCGTACCGGACATCCGGTCGCTGAGCTCGGGCCAATCTTCCGCAATCGTGTCTCGATATGAGTTCCAGGATGCCTCCCGACGATAGACCACGGTAATCTTGTCGATATCGCGAACCGAGCAAACCGCGGCGGCCTGTGTCACACCCTGTGTCCCCGCACCGATAACGACGAGGTGCCTGGCGTCCTCACGCGCCATGAGCTGGGCCGAAGCGCCGGTAACCGCTCCGGTGCGCAGGGCAGTCAGGTACGCTCCATTGAGCAATGCCACTGGTACCCCTGTCTGAGGATCGATCATGCACACCATCGCGTTTGCGGTCGGCAGCCCTCGCCTTGCATTCTCCTGAAAAATGGAAACGGCCTTGAACCCGAGCGCAGGCAACCCTGGCATGTACGCCGGCATAAGAAGGAGCGTTGCTGAACCAGGCGCGACCTCTACCGAACTCCTCAATGGAACGACCGCCCGACCCTCGCGCAACTCGTAAAATGCAGTCTTGACCAGGTCGATCGCATCGCCCATAGATATCAGGTTTTGAATGTCACGCTTTGAGAGTGCCAGCATCTCGTCGTCCCCTCGTCGTATTCGGTTCGTCGCCCTCTTCCGGCCACCAAGTTCTGAGTGTACGCTTGGGATGCTACCAACACCACACGAGCAAGAATTGCTGCGTGGTGACAGAGCGACACCGCTGATCTCTCTATTGTCCAGGGGATCACTCCTCAATAATCTTCTACCTTCAGTCAAAAGACCCGTGGATGCCGCCCGTACGTACTCGTTCGTACGATGAGTACGGCCGCTCTGAACGTACTGCTGTGTCTTGTAGACAAGCTCAAAGGGGCACTGTACAATCGGGTAAACGGGGTCAACCCTTCTCCAAGTACCAAAGACGTGGCCTTCTGAATCGTGGGGATTCGGCAGGTTGTGGGACGGTGTTGGCCAAAAACCCTCTCCGGCGTAGCAAAAGGTCTCAAATATGTCAGGAAAGAAACGGCAATGTCTTACCTGCCGATACTTCCAGGATGCAGGCATGGCGGGGGCCGGATGGTGCACCCATCCCAAACGTCAACTTTCCAGCGATGTACGCATCCTGGTGCGTCCCGCCGAACTTGCCTGCCGTAACGCGTGGGGCGTGGACTTGTGGATGGACAAGGACGGCATAGCGCCGGATGCTCTTGCCGAAGTCGACCCGCCCGCCGCAGCCCCTGCTCCGGAGGTTCCCGCTCCTACTCCGGCTGCACACGCGTCCCTTGACGACGAGATCACATCGGTTGTCAGTTCAGAGATTCATCGCTCGCGTACGGATCAGGATCTGAACGATCGACTTGTGGAGCAGACGACCATCCTGCCGGAGGAGCGTCTGAGCACCAAGGAAGTGGATGATCGATTCCATCTCCTGGCACGAGGTGGACGAGACTCTGTTGGACAGGCACGACAGCGCCATCTGCGGCGGCGTCAGGGAGACGCGCCGATCCTTGCGGGCGACGACAATCCGCAAACAGAGGAATCGGAATCCACGATCGAGACCCGCTCCACCAGCGGCTTCATCCCAGACGACTACGTTGAACAGGAGACGCCTGCATCGAAGGCAGTTGAGGAGGACTCGGAGGGAACGGACCAAACCGACGAAGATGTTCTGCTCAGTCAAGACAGCAGGTCGGGGTCTCCTCGCAGCCGCCGGCTTCGACGGTCGCGGGAGTTGCCCCAAAGCCCAAAACTCGGGACCGGCGTCGCGATGGAACTTGACGCGCACGCCCTGCATACCGACCCGCCCGAAACCGGCGTAGGCGACACAAGCCGTTTCGAGGCCATCTCGTGGACATCGTCCGACATCGATCCATCACCGCCACGAAGCAAATCCTCTCCTCTCGGCACGGAGCGGCCAGGATCTGGCGAGGTGCAGCATATGCAGTCGCCTGGCACCGAGGAAAACGCCTACGATTACGTGGTGAAGCGCGCCCAGGGCATCAGGGCCGCCGCACGCGTTGAGCGTGAGGAGCGGGTGCGTCACGAACAGCGCAGAACCGTTGCCCCCCTTGGCATGGACGACCGAGCAGACCGTCCCAGCACCCGCCTCGGTGCACCGATAGCGCGGCGCGTACCGCCAAGTAGCGAGGATCTGCCCCAGAAGAAGGCGTTCTCCGAAAACAAAGAGTCTGCAACGTTGCTACCTGATCCCGATGTCGCGGATCGAGATGATGTACGCCAACGACCGACTGCGTACAGAAACCACACCGTGGTTCGAGAAGCCGATGACGTCCGACGAGCCGCGACCGAGCACTGGTCTTCAACGTCGCACAGGCAGGAAGCACGGCGTAGCTGGTGGCGAGGTCTCTTCAACCGCCCCGACCGCTCAACTGCTCAAGATACTGAGGACTGGGATGAGGGCAACGACGAGACATACCTTTCATCCTCTCCGGAGGATTGGAAGACTGACGAGACCGGCTTCTGGCTCGATGAGCACGAGAGCCAGGCTGCAGCTCAATATGAGGTCACTCCCGAAGCGTCAAACGACGAAGATGGCGAGTGGACCAACGAGGCCGCGTATGAAGACGACAGTGGCCCTATCTCTGGTCACGTTGGTGCTGAATTTGAACGCCTCGATCTCCAGAACGCAGGGGATATGGTCGCCTTTCGGCAACGGCTCTTCACCTCGCGCAGTGAACCGGGGATTTCCGGAGTAGGTGCCCAGTTGGAGTCGCCCGTCGCTCGTGCTCCCATCGCGCTATCACGCCAACGTCCAACGCCCACAGACGCAACACGGCAACCCTACTCCGCCAGGGACCTCATCAACCAACCCATACGAGGCACAGGACAGGGGGGATTTCGTGAGACACAACAGAACCAGGACTCGGCAAGCGGACGCGCCCTCGATCAATCTGCTACGAGGCCGCGATCGGCGTATCAGCCGCAACGGGAGCCGGAAAGGGCGAGTGTCAATCCGGCCAACAATCTCCTCAGCGCGCCGGCAGATGAAGGATTCGAGGCTGAGGTTACGCCCGAGTTTGACATCCGCGCAATTGTCGAGCAACGTACCGAGTTGCTCGACATGGCAATCACTCTTGCACCAGACGTCCCACGCGAGTGCTCGACCTGCCGCAGCTATCGGATGTCGGAGCAAGGTGAACGGGGGTGGTGTACCAATAACTGGGCGTTCACCCATCGGCAGATGGTAAACGCGACGGATCTTGCCTGCCAATCCACCATTGGATGTTGGTGGCTCCCTGCAGACGAAGAGGTAGGGCTCATCGCGGATGAGTCCGGTTATGTCGCAACGCCGCGCGTGGACCGGTTAATCGCCCAGCTCGACCCGCTCAAACGTGTGGTCGGTCGATAGCTGTCGCCGTCCATGTACGGACGGGAAATATCTTTTTTCTGTGCCAAATTGGCGCACATGGGAGTGGGTTCACGGTAGACTATTGGTTGCAAGTATCGCGCGTCTTTATCGACACGCAAGGTTGAGTACCACACTCTTGTGAATTATTGCAGGGTACATGGCTGGAGCCCTGCCGCCTGACATGCTTGCTCGCACACCGATCGATTGAAGGAAGTGAGAGGGAGCCAGGGGACCACCTATGGCTGGATTCGGGGAAACGCTACGGCAGGCACGCGCCCAGAAGGGCGTCACGCTTCGTGAGGTTGAACAGGCGACACGCATCAATCGCCACCATCTCGCTGCTCTGGAAGAAGAGAATTTCGACGCCCTCCCACCGCTGATTTATCAGCGGGGTATTGTGCGCAACTACGCATCTCACCTCGACTTAGACCCAAGCAAGATGCTTGCCATGTTCGAGGAGGCTCATGGCATCACGGCCACCGGCGCGAGCAGGGGCGTCACTCCGCCTCCGATCGACATGCCAAGCCACTGGGCGCCGAACTTTGCGATCATCGCGTTCGCGGTCGTTCTCAGTGCAATCGTGTTTGCCTGGGGTTACAGCATTTACGTCACCCCTCCGAGCGAAGACCCCACGGCTACCCTCGTTGCCTCTACCACCACGCCGCTCGCCAGCAATATCGATATCGCGACAGAGCTTCCCGATGCCCCGATCCAACAAACTGTCCTCCCAACCCAGCCACCAGTACCTACAGCAACCACCGAGGAAGTTGCCCAGGTAAGTGGCCGCCAGAATGACCAGCCCGTTACCGAGGCAGCGGTTTCCGGGAACGCCTATGTCACAGGCATCACCGTCGTGGCCGAGAACGACATCCAGTTGACAGCTGTCGTCGATGACCAGGTTGTCTACGATGATGTCCTTCCAGCTGGCCAGATGACGGATCAGTTCGTGGGCTCCAGCTTTTCGTTCACCACATCGTCCGGCGCGAGCACCAGCTTCATCAACGCGTGCGGTGATTCCTTCGAAATGGGAAATGAGGAATCGGGAGTCACCTACGACATTCAGGCAACGGAGAACTCGTGTAGACCTTAACAGGGAACTGAAATATAAACAGATGAGTGAGACCCGGTAGTTTACTGCCGGGTCTCACTCATCAGATCGTTTAATGGCTCCACTGCTTGGCAGGAACGATGAATTCGATCGCCGCAGGCACGATACCAAATGTCGCCGGAGTGGTCTCCTGCACATCTCCGTCCAGTTCTACGGGTATCTCTCTTGACGATGCCAGCGAAAGAGTACGGATGCGGCGGTGAACAACGAGCGGTGACTTATCGAACTGGAGTGTCGCGAACCGTGCCAGCACGCTCGCCAGCTCATGTGGTTTGGTAGCAGTAACCACAATGAGGTCCAGCCAGCCGTCATCCGATCGTATATCCGGAGAGAGCTTCAGCATGGGCGTGATGATCGACGCGCCGTTTGCAACCAGGACCATCGGAGACTCGGCGGTAATCACCTCACCTTCCGCCTCGATGCGGTAAGTTGCAGGTTGGACCAGCAGTGCCTGAGCGGCGGCTGGCAAATACGCCATCCACCCGATTCTTCGTTTGAGCGCCGGATCCGTCATATTGAAGAAAAGGCTGTCGAACCCTGCTCCTGCCATATGGAGAAAGGGCCGTTCGTTGCAGAGCGCCACGTCCGCCGGGGCCAGCACATGCCTGCCGAAGATCAGCCTCGCTGCCTCGAACATGTCTTTTGGGACACCGTGCTCGCGCGCCACGATATTGGTCGAGCCGCCGGGCAGAACGCCCAGGGGCATGCCTGTCCCCAGTAACGCCGAGGCGACATCGGAAACCGTGCCGTCACCGCCCACCGCAATGACTCCGTCGACAGCTGCTTGCAAAGCCTCTGCAGCCAGGTCTTTGGCACCACCGGGAGCACGTGTCCACTGAAGGTCCAGAGACACCCCATCCGGCACGGTTCGCTCAAGGATCGTTACCACAGTGCGCGTGTTGACACGGGTTGCAGGGTTGGCAATCACCACAACCCGGTCGCCCTTTGTAAACCGATGTGCCTTCCCGCTCTCAAGGGTCACATATGCCCCTATTCACCTCTGGACACCGCCAAGGACATACGTCGCCGTCGATGCTCAGACTCCAGAACGTGCATACCTGAAGAGACGCTTACGCCGATTCTTCGTCGGGACCAAACACCTTGTCAACCAGATAATTGGCCAGCCATGTGGCCGCAGCCGTCAATACCAATCCGAGAATGCCCCGCGTCGTGTTCTTCAACATACAGTTCGTTCCTTCCAAATTGCCTGATTCTAATCGAATGCGTTCCCCGGGGCTATCTCGAGGACACATCGAGTCCAGTGTGCCCCACCAACTGCTTCGCCCACTAGCGGGCAACTCGCCCCCCGGTCGCAACGATCCCAAGTGGGAACAGCACGACCAGCGCCAGCAAGATAATGTCGACCATCGTTAGCGGCCCCAGAAGGGCGCGCCTGAAACCAGGTACTACTGCCAGGGCATCCGTTACAGGGGAGGTCAGACGATAGATGAAAGACCCAACCCAGATGCGCTCGCTGATGTGCAACAGCACCAGTACAGTCCGAATGAGCACGATGGTTGCCAGCACCGCATACAGCACGAGAAGGACTTCAAGTGCGACTTGCGATCGCTGCTCCTGCACACGGCGGCGTGCTTGCGGATGCTGGATCACGTCGAGTGACCCTCGAGTAAGGCGGGTAGTTCGGCGACGATGCAGCGTGCAGCTTCATCCTTGCTCAACTCGGGAAGTTGAAGAGGATCTCGACCGTCCCGGAAGAGCAATGTCGCCCTCACCCGCTCCTGCCCGATCGTGGATACCGCATCGTTGGCAACAATCATCGTCAGGTCTTTCGCCACAAGCTTCTCCGCCGCGTTGTGGAGCAGATTCTATGTCTCGGATGCGAATCCTATCTTCAGGACTGACTCCCCATTGAGCCCCGCAATGATGGCGGGCTTCTTGACGAGTTTGGGCGTCAGACGGTCCACGCGGGCGCGGATCTTCACCGTCTGAGCGTGCTCTCCTT
>JAUJLY010000113.1 GCA_030447145.1 Thermomicrobiales bacterium | reverse complement strand
TGGCGAATCGGCGAACTCTCCTATGGTGAACGAGCCAGGCTGATGCTTGCCACACTCGTCTTGAAGGAGACGAGTGTCCTGCTGCTGGACGAGCCGCTGAACCATCTGGACATCGATGCACGAGAAGAATTCGAGCAGGCTTTGGCAGAGTTCAACGGAACCACCATCATGGTTCTGCACGACCGGTACGCCATCGAGCAGCTCGCAAACCGGATCATCAACATGCGTGACGGCAAACTTGCCGAGGTGACATCAGAGATCACCGTGTAATACCGAATGGGCAAAACAGGTGGTGGTTGACGCTGGCCCAGCCATCGGCAATCAGCCGGAGGCTGGCGAAGGAGTGCGACATATCCATCTACTTTATCGCGCGAGTGTTTTTTTGGTGGGTGTTTGAACAGGATATGTCGTAGTCAGGACCGATATTAAAAACCGCTGCTCAAGTGCGCACCAAACACAAACTTGTTCTCCAAGTTGTCGGCTGCCCTACTGCGGCGAGCCCACTGGGGACATGCTCTTGTACTGATCGAGGAACCAGCGTTGAACGTCGAAGGGCTCGTCTCCCGTTTCCGGTTCCACCCGTACCCACGATCCATCCAATTGCAGACAGCGAGCATTCACCGTGTCCTTCAGGTAGGAACCGAGGACATTGTGTCGCAGATGCTCGATCAATTCAGGTGACTCCACGGGCGCGATGACCTCCACCCGCCGATCAAAATTGCGCTCCATCGCGTCTGCGCTGCCGATATAGAGTTTGGGATGTCCAATGTTCTCGAAGTAAAAGATCCGGCTATGCTCCAGGAACCGCCCGACGACGCTCACTATGCGAATGGTCTCACTCCACCCCGGGACTCCTGGCCGGAGGCAGCAGATACCGCGGATGATTAGGTCGATTTTCACCCCTTCCCGCGATGCCGCATAGAGTGCACGGATTGTCTCACGATCTACCAGGGAGTTCATCTTCAAGATGATATGGCCGTTGCCATGGGCGCGGTGGGACTCTGTTTCTATCCGGATGGCATCGATCAGCTTGTCCCGTATGAACTCGGGAGCCACCCAGAGCGTCTCGTAGCTCACCTGCTCAGCGTACCCGGTCAGCACATTGAAAAGATTCGCAACGTCCGCCGCAATGTTCTCTCGACACGTCAGGATCCCTATGTCCTCATAGGTTCTGGCAGTATTGGCGTTGTAGTTTCCAGTCGCGATGTGGCAATACCGGCGAAGTCCATCCGCCTCCCGACGGACAACCATGGTGATCTTGCAGTGTGTCTTCAGACCCGATAGCCCATACGCGACGTGAACGCCGTGAGTTTCAAGGGTTTGGGCCCAGGAGATGTTGTTCTCCTCGTCAAACCGCGCCTTGAGCTCCACCAATACCGCAACCTGCGTGTCGTCGTCCCGGGCTTCAATCAGCGCGGGGATGAGCGGCGAATCCCTGCCAACGCGGTAGAGGGTCTGCTTGATTGCCACCACGTCAGGGTCCTGGGATGCCGCCCGAACGAAATCAACGACACCGCTGAACGATTGATAGGGAAGGTGCAGGAGGACATCGTTCTCCCTGACCGCATTGAATACGTCCTGCGACTCATGCCTCCCGTCGGCGTCTTTCCACGGGAAATGAGTAGCCGGTACAAAGGATGGGTCCTTCAGGTCTGGTCGGTCGATCCTGGATAGCTCGAAGAGGTCGTCCAGGCCAAGAGGGCCGTCAACGACATACAGCTCGTCCTCTTCAGCATGGACCTGGTCCATCAGCCATCGGCGCACTGGCTTTGGCATCGACTCGTCGATGTCGATTCGCACGACGGTACCAAAGGGACGCTGCGAAAGCGTTTCCCGCATTATTTCGAGCAAATCCTGCCGGTCATCATCCTCCTCATCAGGTTCGACATCGGAATCACGCAGCAGATGAAACGCATAGGAAGCGACAACCTCGCTGCCAGGGAAGAGGCGGTCCATGTGTGCCGCAATCACCTGCTCGAGGAGGGTGAATCGCATCGTCTCGTGCTTGACGTCCTTCAGCCCACCAACGAGTACCTTGCCCGATTCGCCCTCTGGCGAAGACGCTGGAACAGGAACAAAACGCGGCAGCAACGCCGGCACCTTCACCCGGGCAAAGCGCGACTCACCCTTGCTCTTGAGGACCACGATCAGATTGACGCTATCGTTCGATACATGAGGAAAACGGCGCCCTCGGTCAACAGCTTGAGGTGTCAATACGGGAAAGACTTCGCGCTCAAAAACATGGCCAAGAGCGTCCCGCTCTGATCGTTTGAGCTCCTCATAGTTCACGATCTCTATACCGGCACCCTTCAGCGCCGGGAAGAGTTCTGCCGTTACGCTGACGACCTGCTGCGTCAGCAACTCCTGCGCCAGATTGTGAATCGCCCGGTGTGCCTGGACTGGTGTTCGACCGTCAGGGCCTCGATCGGTGATACCGGCCACGACCTTCCGTTTCGCGCCAGCAACGCGGATCATGAAAAATTCGTCGAGGTTGGAGGAGAAAATCGCCGCGAATTTTACGCGCTCCAGCAATGGCGTAGACGTCCCGAGCATTTCCTCAAGCACGCGGCGGTTGAACTCCAGCCAGCTTAGTTCCCGGTTGATATAGAGATCGGGTTTCAACGGTGGAAGCTTCCAACCCTTTTTCCCCTTGGACCGGGAGGGACGCTTCTTCGTCGTCCCGGATTGCAGTGTCGAGTTCATTCCGTACCGCATTCCTTCCCGCAGCCCGCTCGCCTCACGGCTTGCCTCGTCTAGCAGCACACCGGATCTTGAATCATTATCGGCGATTACCCCCTATCCGTCGCGCGTTCCGAAGTGAGAACATAGTGCTCTACGCAGCCGGCGCTAACTCAGGGAGGATCTACGATTCACTATGCATCCACTTACCAAGATTGTGGCCACCATTGGGCCCGCCACATCCAGCCGCGACCAACTCGAAGCGCTCGTCGATGCCGGCGTGAGCGTGATCCGTCTCAACTTTTCCCATGGCTCCCATGATGACCATAGAGCCGTCTACACCGCCGTTCGAGAAGTTTCTCACGCCAAGGGTCGACCAGTAGCGATCCTTCAGGATCTTCAGGGTCCCAAACTTCGTGTCGGTGACCTCGTGGATGGCGGACCAGTCGTACTCGAGCGCGGCGCGGTATTCCGCCTCTGCACGACGCAGGTAGAGGGCACTGCGATGCGAGCCTCCGTTAGCTATGCGGAACTCGGGAAAGACGTACAGCCGGGAGATACGATCCTCCTCGACGACGGACACTTGGAGCTCCGCGTTGAGAATGTGGAGATGGATACGCCCTACGGCGACGAGGTGGTTACGACTATCATCCACGGCGGTAAGCTCAAACCCCAAAAGGGAATCAACCTCCCTGGCACCGTTGTCTCCTCCCCTTCCATGACCGGGAAGGACCTGGAAGACCTCGAGTTTGGCGTTCGCCTCGGTGTCGACATGATCGCCCTCTCATTCGTCCGCGAGGTGGAGGATGTACGGTCGGCACAGGAAAAGATTCGGTCGCTCGGCGGTTCCCAACCCCTGATTGCAAAGATCGAAAAACCGCAAGCAGTGAAGAACCTGGAGGCGATCGTCCGCGAGGTAGAAGGCGTGATGGTCGCACGTGGGGATCTTGGAGTCGAAATGCGCCCTGAGATGGTGCCCTTGATCCAGAAGCGCCTGATTGGATTGGCCAACCGCGAAGGCATTCCGGTGATTACCGCCACCCAGATGCTGGAGTCGATGATCGACTCGCCTCGCCCAACCCGCGCGGAGGCGAGCGATGTCGCCAACGCGGTCTTCGACGGCACCGATGCAGTGATGCTTTCCGGGGAAACGGCGGTCGGCGCCTACCCGCTCGAAGCAGTGCGTATCATGGGGCGCATAGCGAAAACGGTGGAACAGGATCCGACGTGGAGAGCAAGCTTGCGACATGAGGCACCGGAGATGCCCGTTTCCCGCGATGCGGTTGCGGCAGCCAAGGCGGCGACATCGATGGCAGAGTCGATCGGAGCGGCGGCCATTGCCGTGCTCACCGAGACTGGCCGGACCGCCCAGCGCATTTCCCAGGCGCGGCCCGGTATACCGATCGTGGCATTCACCGAGCATGAGCGCGTTGCCAATCGCCTGGCACTCTGGCACGGTGTGGTACCCGTGATCGACCCGCTCGACGATACGATCGAAGGACTGGTGACAAGGGTTGACCGGCGGATGCAAGCCATGGAGATCGCCAACGCTGGAGAAACGATCGTCGTGATCGGCGCAGTCCCCCGCTCAAATGGCGTGCAGTCGGTGTTCCTGGAAATCCACCACATGGACGAACAGTAGCTACAGCAATAAAGCCGGGCTGACAGAAAGAGCGGGTTCCTCCTCAGAACCCGCTCTTTCACCTGTGCTCTTTGGCCGGTGCTACGCCTAATCGTTCGCCAACTCAACAGCACCCGGAGTGCGGCGGTGCATTCCCGCTTCATGGTCCTCAGGCGTGCCAGGACCAAAGATTTCCCTGACCGCCGGACCATCCAGCGTCTCCTTCTCCAGAAGCGCCGCGACAAGGGCCTCAAGACGATCGCGATGTCGCCGGTTCAGCTCAATGGCCTCGCGCAGTGCGTTCTCGACAATCTCTCGCACGGCAGCATCAACCCGCTGGGCCGTTGCATCGGAGAACGACTTGTCCTGGGTGATTTCCCTGCCGAGGAAGACATGCTCCTCACCAGTTCCCAGATAGATCGGCCCGATCTCAGGGCTCATCCCCCACAGGCCAACCATTCGCTTGGCGAGGCTTGTCGCCTGCTTGAGATCGTTCTCGGCGCCGGTCGTGATCTCGTCAAAGACCACCACTTCCGCGGCTCGACCGCCAAGCATACCCACGAGACGGCCCAGGAGATAGGTGCGGCTGTAGAGACCGCGATCCTCCTCCGGCATCTGGATCGTCACGCCGCCGGCTGAGCCACGCGGCACAATGCTCACCTTACGCAGGGGGTCAGAGCCAGGCGTGTAATGAGCGGCAAGCGCATGCCCCGCTTCATGGTACGCCACGACCTCACGCTCCTTCGGATCGATGAGGCCACTCCGCGCCACACCCAGAAGGATCTTGTCGAGTGCCTCGTCGAAGTCGTCCGGCAGAATCTCCTTGCGATTATGCCGCGCAGCGTTCAGTGCCGCCTCGTTTACAAGATTGGCGAGATCCGCACCTGCAAAGCCGGTAGTACCGCGAGCGATATGCCCGAGGTCGACTCGCGGGCTCAGCGGCACACCGCGAGTATGGATGCCAAGGATGGCCTCGCGCCCCTTGCGATCCGGCAGACCGACTGTGACCTGGCGGTCGAAGCGACCAGGCCGGAGCAACGCCGGGTCAAGGACATCGGGGCGATTTGTCGCCGCCATGACGATGACTTCCTGGTTGGTCTCAAAACCGTCCATCTCGACGAGCAACTGGTTGAGCGTTTGCTCACGCTCGTCGTTGGATCCGCCAAGACCCGCGAACCGCTGGCGACCCACCGCGTCCAACTCGTCGACGAAGATGATCGCCGGCGACGCCGTCTTGGCCTTCTCGAAGAGGTCACGGACACGGCTCGCGCCGACGCCGACGAACATCTCAACGAACTCGGATGCGGAGACGCTGAAAAACGGCACGCCGGCCTCACCCGCTACGGCTCGCGCGGTCAGCGTCTTACCGGTACCTGGAGGGCCCACAAGGAGCACGCCGCGCGGCAAACGAGCTCCCAACGCGTGGTACTTGCCCGGATTCCGAAGGAAGTCCACGACCTCCATCAGTTCCTGTTTCGCCTCATCCTCGCCAGCGACGTCCGCGAACGTGACCTGCGGGCGCTCCGGGTCGTTCTGGCGAGCCTTGCTTCGGCCAAAGCCGAAGACATTCTGTTGGCCACGCCCCATCTGCCGGCTCATGAAGATGATGAGGCCGAGGAAGAGGAGGAAGGGCAGGAAGCTGAAGAGAACACTTGTCCAGATCGAGCCGCCAGTGGTCTTTCCTACGATCGTGGCACCGGTCGCCTCCAGGTTGGCGAGAAGCTCAGTATTCTCCACGCCCTGGGGAAGCGTCGCCTCGATCTCGTCGGCCTGCTCTATTGAGGCCTGGGTGGTTGGCGCGTTGGGATCGACGACCTCCCTTTCGGAGTCGTACTTCACAGGCTCCGTCAACTCAACGCGAATTTCGGTTTCGGAAAGTACAGCCCTGCTGATGTTGTCGGCCTCGATCTGCTCGGTGACGACGCTATAGGGAACCTCAGTGACATTCGGATCGTCCTGGGGCCCGAAGAATTCCCATATGTACCAACCCACGAGGGCGATGATGACGGTTGCTACCACCCACGTAGGAATCTTGGGTGTGCGGCTCGGTGGCTGCGATCCAGTAGGGTCGTCTCCTTCCTGCCGCTGTCGCTGCTGACGGTTCCGATCCTGATCGGGACGCATCAGCGGGAACTGAGGTTTCTTTGGGTCCTGCTGACTCATGCGTTCTGTCTCTCTCGACTAGGGAATAGTGATCACAGCGAATGACAGCTCACATGAAGTGTCACTGCGGCACGCGTGTATGGAACGATACACTCCTGCACCGTCAACTTTAGACTAAATCGGCATCGGATTACACGGAAACCCACCGGTCTGCACCAGGACTGCACGAGTTCGGAGACGAAATGTCACGTCCGCTCCTTGGCCTGGTCCGATCCTGTATCGTCTGTAGGCGGAAGCTGCTCAATGTGGCCGCCGTCCACCAGGAGCGCCGGGGTCCTCGACATGGCCATACCGACAATCGTGAGGGCAAGCCTAGCGGCCGCTCGGAACGCATCCGCGGTGGGAACGCCGCTGGTCACCACCACCGAGATGCCGAGCCGGGCAGCGGCCTCGATGAGGGGCCGCGCTAGAATGCCACGAGTAAGCAACACGGACAGATTCCGCTCCGTGCCTTCTAGAATTGTCCAGCCAAGCACTTTGGCAGCGGACGCAGCCGAAGTCAGGTCTCTCGCAATACAGTGAACAGATTCTGCCGACGCCACTGCTGCGTGCACATAGCCATCGGCGGAGCCGTCCCGCCGTGCGGCATCCCAGGTCGCGTCCATAAGACTGAGCAGCGCCGGCTCATCGACGCGAAACGGCTCGCCGTCCGGGCGGTCCGGGTCCGGGAGCGATCGCGGCGGCGCCGAACCGACAGCCTCAAGTCGCCGGATGTCGATGTCCTGGCCACTCTCGACCATGACAGAGGCCCTGTTCTCATGCACGGTGACCCGGTCCAGATGGTCGGTCAGCTCATAAAAGCCATGCATAAACGACCATCCCGCCGCAAGCTCACGTGGTGCATCGGGAAGAGCGAGGACGGTTCCGGCAAGGCAACCGTTGACGTCTATGCGGATCAGACATGGCTCAGGCAGTTCATCAACAATTTCCGGGGCACAGCGTACCAGCCGACGCGGAGGTCTGGCGGCAGCACGGTCGGGAGGCAAAGTGGCAGAGGGTTCAGGTACCGGCTTTAATTGGGATTCACGAGGAAGTGCGATCGATTTCATACAATGAGCGCTTTCCGTCGGTGCGAGCCAAACATGGCGGTGCACCTAGTGTACTCGTTGTACGTACATCAAACTCTCTCTATACCGGTTAGGAAGGTGCCCTGAGGCGCCACCAGGCCGGAACAGAGAATTCGTCGGCCTCACCGTGCGCAAAGCCGTTCCACTGCACCATATCTGATTTGCGGAGAGCACCGGGAATGATCTGCCCGTGCAGGACCATCTTGGACTGCCGCCGGTTCTCGCCCCACGCGCGGATTCCCGCCTCATATGCAGCAGCGGTTTCCGGTACCTGCAGCATTAGATCGATAAACTCGTTGGTCGTGAACTCCTCGCCGTCGATCCGTCGCAGGAGCTCTTCCACAAAGGGAAGCATCTTCTCGATCAGTTCATCGACCGTCACACCGTTCGGGCCCGTGTCGTGCGCCTGAACTCCCACTCGGCTACTCCTCGCTGGTTGGTCCCCTCAGGAAGCCACTTCGTCACCCGTCCGCAAGGCAACATAGCTCTCGTAACGCTGTTGGCTGATTTCGCCTGCATCCAATGCCGCTCGCACAGCACACGCAGGCTCGTGCACATGGGTGCAGTCCTGATAGAAACACTGCCCGAGAAAGGGCCGCATTTCAATGAAGCAGGTATCGAGGTGCTCGGCGGGGATCGCATGCAT
>JAUJLY010000112.1 GCA_030447145.1 Thermomicrobiales bacterium | reverse complement strand
CGCTGCCTCGCCACGTCAAGGTCCTGCGGGAGGGCGAGGAAGCGGTCGGCACCCCCCCACTCAACGAGACCGTCCGCGCCCACCGCGCCCTGCTGACGGCCGAGCTCATCTACACCTCCGATGGCCCGATTACCGACGAGCGGTACACGGAGATCTCATTCGGCGTCCGCGGCCTGCTCTATGTCGAGCTCCGCGCCACCGGTCCCAATCGTGATCTCCACTCGGGTCACTGGGGAGGGGTCGCGCCCAACCCGATCTGGCAGCTCGTCAGGCTCCTCAACACGATGATCGACGACCAGAACCGCATCCTCATCGAGGGCTTCTATGACAACGTGCTGGAGCCCACACCCGGCGCCCGGGCGGCGATGGAGAAGCTGCCCTTCGATACGCAGGAGACCATCGGCGCCATCGGCATCACCGAGATGGTCCCCCCGGCCGATCTTCCCTACGCCAATCGGATCATGGCTCAACCTACGCTGAACATCGCAGGGTTCACCGGTGGCTACGGCGGTCCCGGCAGCAAGACGATCATCCCGGCGAAAGCCACGGTGAAGATTGATATGCGCCTGGTGCCGGACCAGACCCCGGCCGAGATCTGGGAGAAGATCAGCGCACACGTCGAGAAGTACGGAGACGGAGTCGAGATCGTTCAGCTGGACGGCGGCATGCTGCCCTCGTTCACCCCCGTCGAGCATCCGCTTGCCGATGTCGTCCGCGATGCCGTCGAGGCCGGGTTTGGCAAGCGCCCGATCGACATCCCCTCGGTCGGCGGCAGCCTGCCGGACGCGACGTGGACGAAGACCCTTGGCCTACCGTCGTTCCTCGTCCCCTACGGCGCACCCGAGCAGGCCAACCACTCCCCCAACGAGAGCTACCGTGTCGAGCGCCTCTGGCAGGGCATCACCACCTCCGCGACGCTGCTGGCGCTCCTGGCCCGGTAGGGCAGTTTCTTGCCGGGTGTGAGGCCGTACACCGAGGCGCGGATGCCAAGCAAGCATCCGCGCCTCGGTCAATACAGGGTCACAATGCTAGGAGATGGCCAAAGGCGTTCTGTCCCGCCCTCTACACTTATCGTGACCGCGCGTCTCCGAGCGGAGTGCGGCGATCGTGCCAGAGGGGGGAAGACCCGGGGCCGGGCCTGAACCACCCGTGTAACTTCCTCCCAGCCCGCCTTTGACCCAACGAATACCATTGCCCCATAACCGAAGGCAGCGGTCATCAGGAAGAGCAGCGTCAGCATGCCTACGCTGCCTGTGGCGATCGACGAGACGTAGTGCAGGCGTACAAGGAATGACCGCTTATGCCACGAATCAGTCCAACACGATGCCGTTGCGATTCAGCTCCCACAGCACCCCAGCCCGGAACAGATGGTGGGAGTGATTTCACGAGCGACTGTATCGGGTAGCATATCGCCCGACATGCTACCTGTTGTTCTTGAGAGGACCACCCATGCCACGCCCACTGAAGATCGGGGTTCAGCTCCCAGAAGTTGAGTACGAATACACCTGGCCGCAGTTGAAAGAGATGGCCCTCATTGCCGAGGAGATCGGGCTGGACTCGATCTGGCTCGGGGACCACCTGATGTATCGCTACGCGGATCTCGGTCGCGCCCCGCGCGGACCGTTTGAGGCGTGGAGCACCCTTGCCGCGCTCGGGGCGGTCACGGAACGCGTTCAGCTCGGACCGCTCGTGGCCAGTGTCCTCTTCCACAGCCCACCCATGATCGCCAAGAAAGCCGCAACGATCGACCAGATCAGCAATGGCCGCTTCGTGCTCGGCCTCGGCGCGGGTTGGCACGAGCCGGAATATCGCGGCTTCGGCTTCCCCTACGACCACCGCTTCAGCCGCTTTGCCGAAGCGTTCGGCATCATCCGGGAACTGATGACAACCGGCGAATGCACCTTCCATGGCGAGTTCTACGATATCGAAGGCGCCTTGCTCTTCCCGAAACCGGTCCAGCCCGGCGGCCCACCGATCATGATCGGCTCCAAGGGGCGGAAGATGCTGGAGCTGACGCTTCCTCACGTCGCCATGTGGAACGCCTGGAGCGACGACTACGGCAACAACCGTGAGGGGCTTGCGACGCTCCTGGCGGAGATCGACCAGGTATGCGAAGAGGTTGGTCGCGATCCGCAGACCCTCGTCAAGACAATCTGCCCACTCTTCCGGATGGAGGGCGGGAGCGGCCGCGTCTCTGACTACGGCGTACCGGCTTCGATCGACGGCCGTGAACCCGGTGTGATTGCGGAGGAACTCACCGCCTACGCGGATCTCGGCGTCGATCATGTCCAGCTCGTCCTCGACCCGATCACGGCCGATTCGATTGCGGCACTGGCACCGGTGCTGGAGGAATTGGACGGCTGAACGAGAGATAGTTCGCTTGTCCGCTCCGCCGCCGAATACATGTAGGGGAGGCCCCAACAGGCACATCCGCAGGATGTGAGCGGGAGCGTCCCCTTGTGTCCTCCCGTTCACGCGAACGCCGACACCGGAGGACACAAGGGCCTGTCCAGAGCAAGTGGCCGCATTCGCTCATTGCCTGCGGCATTGCCCATGAAGCGTGGCATCCTCCCCCAACTTCAGCGAAAATCCCGGCTTCAATCAACACGGGAAATATCATGATCCGTACCGTTCCGATTCCGATATCCAGTGATCTTGCTGCCGCCCGGGAGACAATCTCCCGTCACCTGCAGCCGACTCCGCTGGTCCACTCCGGCGAGCAGGCTTGGCTGAAGCTGGAGACGTTGCAGCCAACGGGATCATTCAAGGTCCGCGGCGCACTTGCAGCCATCAGCGCAATCAACGCGACGGGGCCGATCGTCACGGCGTCGGCCGGAAACCATGCCCTCGGTGTCACGTGGGCCTCGCAGCAGCTCGGCATCCCGGCCACGATCGTCGTCGCGGAAACGGCCGCGCCGGTGAAGGTCGCGAAGCTCCGAGCGATGGGTGCCGATCTCATTCTTCACGGAACCAGCTACGACGAGGCCGAGGCGTATGGAGTCGGGCTTGCCGCCCACGGCGGCCATTTCCTCTCCCCCTACAACGACACGCTGGTGATCGCTGGCCAGGCGACGATACTGGACGAGGTACTCCTCCAGCTCCCTGAGGATGGTCGTCCTCTCACCCTGATCGTCCCGGTCGGAGGCGGCGGATTGCTGGCCGGGATCGCTCTCCGCGCCGCGGAGATCACGAACCGGGAGATCCACCTGATCGGGGTCGAGGCGGAGGAGTCACGCGCTGTCTCGGCCGGTATCACGGCAGGCCGGACGATCGAGATCCCGATCGGCGAGACCCTCGCCGACGGCCTCGCCGGGAATGTCGAGCCGGGCTCGGTTACCGTGGATATTCTCCGTGATCAGGGTGTGGAGATCGTCGGCGTGCGAGAGGAGGAGATCCGGGACGGCATTCGCGAACTCTTCCGGGAACAGGGTCTCATCGCGGAGGGCTCGGCAGCGACATCAATCGCCGCCCTGCGGCAGCGCGCCCCACGAGGAGAAGGACATACGGTCGCGCTGATTACCGGGCGGAACATCTCTTGGCCGGTCCTGCGTGATCTGCTTGACACCTCAGATACTGCTGCCAAGCCGTGAGGAATGCCAGGTGACCCCCGACGAAGAACCGCTTGGTGGCGGCAATGTCAATGAGGTGACGCGGCAAGGTGAGCGAGTCTTCCGCACCGCCGGGGAGTGGACTCCTGCAGTGCAGCGCTTGCTCACTCACTTGCGATCGGTCAGTCTATCGTGGGTGCCGGCACCACTCGGCATCGACGCCGATGGGCGCGAAGTGGTCGGCTTCATTGCCGGCACGGTGCCTTCCTACCCGATGCCGGAATGGATCTGGTCCGACGACATTCTCCGTAATGCGGCGGGGAAACTCCGGCAACTTCACGAGGCGACGGCCGGATACGTCGATCGGGAGGCGCATTGGCGCCAACCCGCGCGCGAGCCTCGTGAGGTGATCTGCCATAACGATTTCGCACCATACAACATGGTGTTCGAGCAGCAGCGAATTACCGGCGTCATCGATTTTGATATGGCCTCTCCCGGACCGCGTCTCTGGGATCTTGCCTACCTCGCCTACCGTCTCATCCCCCTTACGGCCGCGACAAATCCCGACGGGATTCACTCTGACATGAAGACGCGGTTATCCCGTCTCGATGCCCTGATCGCGTCCTACGGCACCCCGTTCTCCAGCCTGGACGTACTTGAGATGGCCCAACAACGGCTACAGCACCTGGCGCGCTTCAGTGAGGAGCTTGCCGATGAAACGGGTCGACTGCAACTCCGGGAACATGGCGCGCTCTATCGTTCCGACATCGAATACATCCAGCAATTGCTGGCCGGGCTCACTGCGGAACCGGGCACTACCGCCTGATCCGGGGAAGCGGGGCAAGCGTGTGTGCGATAGTTGAGGAATATTGCAAGCCGCTTCCAACGCGGTCAGTGCCGATCGCGCTGCATCCCCGGAGCCCAGTTAACACATGGACAAGATTCTGCCCCAGGATCAGGGCAAACGCGATATCCTGATCGTCGTTCTCATCGCGGTTCCCCTGATGGTGGCTGGCTTCGTCTGGGCCATAATTGACGGCGGCTACACCGAGCCGGCTGAGCCACGGAACGTTATTTCGATTCCGGCTCCCTCCCCCGCCGCAAGCCCAGGCTTCCTGGCCACCCCGGAAAGCTAGAAACTTTTCCAGGCCCAAGCCAGGGATAAAAAAACAATGTACTGAGCCTCCAGTCCCGTCGTCGCCTGGCTCACATCCACCGTACACACAAGCGCACAGTTCCTGGAGAAAACTCCCTTTGGCAGTGACAGTTGCAACACGGTCATCGACAGACGCCCGTGTATCTTTCGCCACATCAGCTGGTCAATGAAGCACTCGGTAGAGGACTTAGTCCCCGGGTGGCGACACGTGCTCCAGCCGCTGTATCAAGATGACTTGCACCGGATTCCGGGCATGTTAAGTGCCCACACGCAGGCGAGAAGCGATTGATCATTGCTTCATATCCAGTTGGACGAAAGGACAATATGAGCGAGCAGCGGCAGTCAGGTGATGGACCAACCCTCGAGCGGTTAGAGACCGGGATCACGGGCTTTGACGCCATTACCGGTGGAGGAGTACCCACGCGCCGTACCCTCCTGGTTACCGGTGCACCCGGTACCGGCAAGACGACGTTCGGCAACCAACTGGCGTTTGCCCACGCCGCCCGGGGAGGCCAGGTGATCGTCGTGACGTTGCTGACGGAAACGCACGACGTGCTCCTGGAGAACCTGCAGGGTTTTCGCTTCTTCGATGCGGGCCTGGTGGGAGACCGGGTTCACTATCTGAGCCTCCTGACCCCGCTCATGGAGGGCGGCCTGGATGCCACCATCGATGTCCTTCGCCGAGAAGTACGACAGGCCAACGCGACACTGCTGGTGGTCGACGGCACGGCGATCGCAGATGACTTCGCGTCGTCTACCTTCGACCTGCGGCGCTTCGCGCAACGGCTTGAATCCCAATCCTCCTTCCTTGGCTGCACCACGGTGCTTCTTACCAGCACGGGTGCCAGGGACTCCGATCCGCTGTGGGCGCATGTCAATGGCGTGGTCTTGCTAACAAACCGTCTCGTCGGTTCCCGACACACACGCATGCTGGAGCTGGTCAAACTGCGCGGTGCCGGATACGCCAACGGAGCTCATGAGTTCGTGATCAGGGAGAATGGAATCACCGTCTTTCCTCGTCTGGAGTCCCTGGCAGGACGCCATCGGCGGGCCCAAAGGAGCACACATGGCCTGGGGACTGGCGTTGTTGGGTTGGACGCCATGCTTGGTGGCGGGCTCATGCCCGTGTCGACGACGCTGGTCATGGGGACGCCCGGAGCGGGCAAGACCATTCTTGGCCTGAGCTTTCTCATGGAGGGAGCAGCCCGGGGAGAACGCGGGCTGCTCGCCAGCTTCCACGAAACAGTGGATGATTTAGCCACGACGGCTGAAGGGATAGCGCTCGATCTCCGTCGTCACATTGAGAGTGGGCTGATCCAGGTGCTGTGGAACCCGCCCCTCGAACTGTCGGTCGACGATTGGGCCTGGCAGATCCTGACCGCGATGGAAGAGCACAAGCCTGCCCGCGTCTTCCTTGATGCGATCACCGATGTGCAGCGTATCATCACCGAGCCTCAGCGGATGCCGATGTTTGTGACCGCGCTGGTCAATGAGTTGCGGAACCGTCACGCCACGACGCTGATGTCAGCAGAGATTGACGACTACACCAATGATCAGCTGGTAGTGCCGGTCCCGGCCGCGTCGGCGATTATGGACAACTCGGTTCTGCTTCGACACGTTGAGGTGCAGGGAGAGTTGCGCCGCCTGGCTGCCGTGCCTAAGGTGCGTCAGTCAGTGTCCGATCCGTCAATTCGTGAGATGAAGATTACCGACCACGGCATGATCGTCACCCGCCCCTTCTCGGCGACCTCTGGTCTTCTCACTGGCCGCGGGGGACCCGCAAGCGCAGAGGCCGAGGGCGAGGCGCCATGAAGCGGGTGTTGGTAGTAGATGATGAGCTGTTTATCCGGCAGGTCATCGGCGACGTCCTCCAGGACGAGGGGTACGGCACTCTCTTTGCCAGCAGCGGCCACGACATGCTGAACTTGCTCGAAACGGAGCAACCCGACCTGGTGCTTCTTGACTTGATGATGCCTGACGGCGATGGCCAGGAAGCGTTGCAGGCCATGCAGTCACAACCGCACCTGGCCGATATTCCCGTAGTCATCGTGAGTACGGGCGTTGCTCGCAAGCGGCTGGACGGAGCATCCGTAACGTTCCTCGCCAAACCCTTCGATCTTGAGCAACTGTTGCAGATCGTGATCGATACCATCGGCCCCGCCTTGGCGCCTGAGTAGTCCTTGCCGGCCACCACAAGCGCCCCCCGCATCGGCTCCGGCCTCGATAAGCCCAGGCTCAATACGTCACCCCTCACGATGGCGTTACAGATTCGGCAAATCCCCATGCCTGTCGAACAGAAGGAACAGGTCGCTCAGGCGTGTTTCGGCAGCGCCAGCGTAAAGGTGCTGCCCTGCCCTACCTCTGACTCGGCCCATATTCGACCACCATGGGCTTCAAGCAGCATCCGGCCGATGTAGAGCCCGAGCCCCAGCCCCCCTCTCCTGTCACCTCCGCCCGGTAGAACCGGTCGAAGAGGCGAGGCAGATGTTCAGGGGCAATCCCCGGGCCCTGATCCTTCACCGTCACCCGCGCCTCATCGCCGCAGTCTTCCACCCGAACCACGACCTCGGATTCCGGTGCTGCGTACCTGAGCGCATTCTCCATAAGGTTGGTCAGTGCCTGTTTCAGACGGCCGCTATCCCACGTCCCTGTCACCGGTGTCGACGGGGCGTCGACCCTCACACGGCGCGCCTCAGATCCGCCTTGCAACTCCTTCGCCACCCTGTCCGCGACTGCCGCGAGGTCAACCTGCACCTTCTGCAGCTTAAGGGAGCCCCCCTCCAGCATGACGACATCAGCCAGGTTGTTGATCAGTTGCTGCATCTCGGCAGTGGCCCCCAGCACGGCGTCCACCTGCGCTGGCCGGTACTCAGCCCGTCGCTTCAACAACTGCGCGTTGCCCCTTACAGTTGTCAAGGGAGTGCGAAGGTTGCGGGTCACCATCGCGAGGAAATCCCGTCGCAGGCGCTCCAGTCGATGACGCTCCGAAACATCGCGCAGTGCGGACAGATACACCCGCCCGGCCGGAAGCTCCACCACCGTTGCAAGCACCTCCACCGGCACCCTTCTCCCATCTTTGCGGCGTAGCTCTATCTCCCCCAGCCATGGGCCTTCGGCCAGGTACCGGGTGTACTCTTCCTCTGTCCAGTCCTGCCCATCCACCAGAAGGTCTTCCACTCGCATCGCCAACAACTCGTCGCGGCTGTAGCCAAGGAGTTCGGTGGCTGCCGGGTTCGCCTCCAGGTACCGGTGCTTCGTATCTGCAACAAGGATCGCATCTGCTACCCCCGTGAAAACGGTTCGATAGCGTATCTCGGCCTCCTGGGCATTGCTGTAAAGCTGCGCATTGTCGATGGCGAGGGCCGCGAGCTCAGCCAGCGCCTCAGCTATTGCCAGGTCGTCTACCCCATATGCGTGTCCGGATTCGGCTGCAACAAATGTCAGCGTGCCGAGGACCCGGCCCCGGGCGTGGA